>JAAYAQ010000372.1 GCA_012719295.1 Candidatus Hydrogenedentota bacterium
CACGCGGCGGACATGGCGGGGCGGTCGTCGCCCGAGACGAGCTCGGCCGCGCCGAGGGCTAGGGCCGGGCGCAGGCGCTTGCCTCCCGCGAACAGGCTGTACTCGATGACCCTGCGCAACGTCTCGGGGGCATCCGTCCAGCCGTCGCAGATTGCACGGAGGGCCCGTTCGACCTTCGCCGACTTCTCGGTCAGAAATGCCGTCGCACGCGCGTTCGCCGTTTCGGGATGGGGGCTTGTCACGGGGTTCAAAACAGGAGTTCTCCCTCTTCGGTCTCGCCGGTATCGCCCGTATCGCCGGTCTCCTCGGGTTCATCGGACTCGCCCGGTTCGCCGGCCTCGTCCTCTTCGCCGAAGGGCTGGGCCTCGAGTTCGCCGTCGGCGTTTTTCATGAGGATCTCGATCTTCTTTTCGGCGGCGCTGAGGGCTTTTTCGCAGCGCCGGCCCAGTTTGATGCCTTCCTCGAACTTCTTGAGCGATTCATCAAGCGACAGTTCGCCCTCTTCCAGCGCCTCGACGATCTGTTCGAGCCGTTCCAGGTCTTTCTCAAATTTGGGTTCAGCCATGGTCTGATTCCTCGACATGTTGTACGGAAACCGAAGCCCCGCCCTGTGCAAACCGCAACGCCAATTCATCTCCGGGCGCGAGCGTGCCGGCGTCACGCACAACCGCGCGCTCCGGCATCTTGTACGCGAGGGCATAGCCCCGCCCCAGCACGGCGAGCGGGCTGAGGGCGTCCAGCTGGGCCAGAACCGGCCGCAGCCGCGCGCGGTTCCGTTCCACGAGCGCGCCGCCCGCCTGCGACAAGCGCTGCCGCACCACCGCCATCCGTTCGAAGGCCCGGCGCAGCCGCTCTCGCGGCGACAGCAGGCCCAGCGACCGGAGCAATCCCGTCAGGCGCTGCCGTTCGCCCTGCATCCGGTCGCGCACGATACGGTCCAGGGCCATGCGGGTCTCGTCGAGGCGCTGGCGCCGCTGCCGGACCAGCTCCTCCGGGCGCCGGAACACGTACGAGGCCCGCACGACGTTCATGCGGTTCCGGTGTGCGCGCAGCGCCTGCGACATCGACGCGCCCATCCGCTGGCGCAGGGTCCGGAGACGCTCCACAAACTCCCGCTGTTCGCGCACCACCAGTTCCGCGGCCGCCGACGGCGTCGGCGCGCGCAGGTCCGCCGCGAAATCCGTCAACGCGAAATCGATCTCGTGGCCGACCGCCGAGATGATGGGCGTCCGGGCTTCATACACCGCCCGAACCACCGCCTCCTCGTTGAACGGCCACAAATCCTCGATCGAGCCGCCGCCGCGGCCCACGATCATCACATCCACGCCCATCGTGTCGAGTGCGCGTATGCCTTCGACAAGATCGGCCGCCGCCCCGTCGCCCTGGACCCGCGCCGGATACAGAAGCACGTGCACGTTGGCAAACCGCCGGTGAAGCACGTTGAGGATGTCGCGGATCGCCGCCCCCGTGGGCGACGTCACGATCCCGATGCGCTTGGGAAGCAGCGGCAGCGGCTTCTTGTGCGCCTCGTCAAACAGCCCTTCCGCGTACAGCTTCTTCTTGAGCTGTTCGAAGGCGAGCTGGAGCGCCCCGACGCCTTTCGGATGCATCTCGTCGCAGACGATCTGATACGTGCCGCGCCGTTCGTAGACCGTCACCTGTCCGAACACGATCACGGCGAGCCCGCTGTCGGGCGTGAACTGGAGCCGGGCCATGCGGCCCCGGAACATCACCGCGTCGATCTGGCACTGCTCGTCCTTAAGCGTGAAATACGCGTGGCCGGCCGGCGACACGCGGAAATTCGAAATCTCGCCCGTGAGCCACACATGATCGATCTCGCGTTCCAGAAGCTCCTTCACGCGCCGGGTCAGTTGCGTCACATTCCAGATGTCGGGTGTGTGTGTGTCGGGCATGGGCTCGATTGTACTCGATCTTCCCCGGCCCGGGAAACAACGCGCGGGCCCAAATCGCGCACGCACGATGCACACAGGGCCGCCGCTGAAGGGGAGGCATGCGGCGAAAGCACAGGCCCGGCGCGCCACGGGCGGGAATGGCTACCGGTCGCGCACGCCGTTCAGCGCCTCGCGCACCTTGTCGATCACCGACTGGTTGACGTGGAAGATCTCGGGGCGGCCTTCGACGGTCGCAAA
>JAAYAQ010000373.1 GCA_012719295.1 Candidatus Hydrogenedentota bacterium
GAAAACGAGTGCCGCACGGGCGATGGGACCGCACCCGTCCCGGGTGTCTATCCGCCCCGGCCTATTCGGCGTCGCTCAGGTTGTATTTCTGGAGGCGGTACCGCAGGGAACGCGGAGTCAGCCCCAGGAGTTCCGCGGCGCGTTTCTGCGAATAGCGGCCGCGCTTAAGCGCCTGTTGGATGAGCCGGGTCTCGAGGTCGGCGATGAGTTGTTCGAGGTCGAGCCCGCCTTCGGGGAGGTCGCTCAGGGCCGGGGTGGGTTCCGGCACGTAATTGCGGACGTACGCGGGCAGGTCGCTCACCTCGATCCGGTCGCCGCGGCACAGGGCCACGGCGCGTTCGAGAACGTTCTCGAGTTCGCGGACGTTGCCCGGCCAGCGGAAGGCGTCGAGGGCCTCTTCGGCTTCGGGCGCAATGTCCACGGGGGTACGCCCCAGGCGCTGGGCATGGGCTTTGGCAAAATGGCGGGCGAGCAGCGGCACGTCGCCTTCACGGTCGCGCAACGGCGGCACCGGGATCGGAATGACGTTGAGGCGGTAATAGAGGTCTTCGCGGAATTCGCCGGCCTTGGCCATCGCTTCGAGATTGCGGTTGGTGGCGGAGATGATGCGCACGTCGACCTTGATGGTGGCCGTGCCGCCAACGGGCATGATGGTCTGATTGTCGAGCACGCGAAGCAGCTTGACTTGGAGCGACAGGGGCATCTCGCCCACTTCGTCGAGAAACAGCGTGCCGCCGTCGGCCACGACAAACAGGCCTTCCTTGTCTTCGATCGCGCCGGTAAACGAGCCTTTCTTGTGGCCGAACAGTTCGCTTTCAAGGAGGTTCTCGGGGAAACCGCCGCAGTTGAGGGCGACGAACGGTTTCGTGGCGCGCTCGCTGATCTGGTGGATGGCCCGGGCCACGAGTTCTTTGCCGGTGCCGCTTTCGCCGTGGATCGCGACGGTGCTGGGCAGCATGCCGACCCGGCGGACCATCTCGCGGGTCTCTTCGATGGCGTGGCTCTTGCCGATGATGTTGTCGATGGCGCCCCGCAACGCCTGGCTTTTGCGCAGGGCGATGATCTCGCGGTTCATGTTGCGCTGGGTGATGGCGCGTTTAACGAGCAGGCGCAGTTCGTCGTTTTTGAACGGCTTCATGATGTAGTCGGCGGCGCCGCGTTTAAGCGCCTCGATGGCCGTTTCCATCGAGGCGTGGGCCGTGATCATGATCGCGGGCGTGGTGGGGGCGTTTTCCTTGATCCACGACAGGAGCCGCAGTCCCGCTTCGTGATCGTTGTCCATACGCAGATCCGTGATCACCACATCGTAGGGCCGGTCGTCGAGCGCCGCGCAGGCTTCATCCACGGTCGAGGTCGCCGTGACCTGATACCCGTCGTTTCCCAGCACGATCTCGAGCAGTTCACGCATCCCTGCCTCGTCGTCGACTACAAGCGCTGAAAATCTGGTGGACACGCGATGCTACTCCTCTTGCCGCAGAATGGGAAGACGCACGCTGACGGACGTGCCGCCGCCCTCGCGCGGCGTGGCCCGGATGGTGCCGTCGTGGGCGGTCAGAATGCGCATGCATACGGGCAGCCCCATGCCGACGCCGCTGGGTTTTGTAGTATAGAAGGGCTCGAAGATCCGCGCAAGCTCGTCGGGTGGGATGCCCGCGCCCTGGTCGTCAAACCGGATCTCGACCGACGTGGAATCGGAAACGACACGGATCCCCAGTACCCCGTGCTCGTGCATGGCTTCGATCCCGTTCTTCGCGATGTTCATAAACACCTGCTTGATTTGCGAGCGGTCGCCGGAAACGAGACAGTCCTGCGCGGGAAAGCTCGCCTCGATGGTCAATGCCTCGCAAGCGCGGCATTTATCGCGCAACCGCTCCGCCACTTCCCGCACCAGGTCCAGCACGGAGAACGTTTCCCGGCGGATTTCAGGACGCCGCGCGAAATCGAGGAAATCCGTCACAATCCGGTTCAGATGATCGGATTCGCGGATGGCGATATCGGCCAGCCGCTGGGCGATCGCGGGCGAGGCGATGCTGCCCTTGAGTTCGTCCACCGCACCCCGGATGGCGGCCACCGGGTTGCGGATCTCGTGGGCAAGGCCCGCCGACAGCTCGCCCACCGCGGCCAGGCGGTCCTGGCGCTTGAGTTCCTCGCGCATCTTCGCCATTTCGGTGAGGTCGGTGAACGAGGCGATCACGCCGGTCAGGTTGCCGTGCGCATCGTGAATGGGGCTGGTGGTCAGCCCCAGCAGCTTCTCGGCCCCGTTGCCGGTGCGCGCCTGGAACTCGTAACTGGTGAAGTGGCGGCCCGTGCGCAGCACCGTCACCACGGGGCATTCCGCCCCCGAGCCTACGCGCAGCACATCGTGCACGGCCCGGCCCGCAGCGGCGCCCTGAGGCAGCTGCAGGATGCGGTCGGCCGCCTTGTTCTGCGCGATGATGAGCCCGTTCCGGTCGGTAATCAGGAAGCCGTTGCTCATGTTGTCGAGGATTTCGTGCTGAAACTGCTGCATGCGGTAGACCCGCATGTTCCAGTACCCGCTGATGAACGCGGTGAGATAGTAGCCCAGGCCTTTGACGAGAAAGGCGTACCAGTGGGTGAAGATCTCGAGGGTGTCGGCGGCCGGGAACCACTGGAAGGTCTGTATCAGCATGAATACCGTGGCGAGCGTGGCAAAGACAAAGCCCTGTCGCTGGCCCAGCAGCAGCCCGCCCTCGAGAATCACGATGACGAAAAGAAAGGTGAACGGGCTGTTGGCGCCGCCCGTGAAACCGACGGTTGCCGCGACCACGCCGAAATCGGCAAGCACCTGGGCCCAGGTCAGCAGAACCGGCGGCGCCTCAGGACGGTGCAGCCGGTACTGGGAGTAAAAACTGGTGAGAAAGCCGAACACCAGAAACAGGGGCAGCCACGAAATGCCCGGGCTGTCGCGCTCGGCAAGCAGATACGTGCCCGCGGTCACAACGGCCAGCATGCCGATGCGGCCCAGACCCACCACCCACGGCCAGCGATTGGGGCCCTCCAGCGGCAGCCGCGTGGAGACTATGACTCCGTCCTTGCTCACATTCCCTTTTCGACCAGGCGTTGCAGCCCTTCCGGATCGCTGCTCCGCTTGAAGGCCATCTCCAGAGAGATGATGTTGCGGCGCACCAACCGGAAGAGCGATTGGTTCATCGTCATCATGCCCTCCGATGTGCCAATCTCGATCATCGAAGGAATCTGCTCCAGTTTTTCCGACCGGATAAGCGAACGGATGGCGGTGTTCGGAATCATGACCTCGAGCGCGATCACGCGCCCCATGCCGTCGGCGCGGGGAATCAACTGCTGCACCACCACGCCCTCCAGCACGAACGACAGCTGCGTGCGGATCTGGTCCTGCTGGCTCGCGGGGAACACGTCGACGATGCGGTTGATGGTCTGCAACGCATCGTTGGTATGCAGCGTGGCAAACGCCAGGTGGCCCGTTTCCGCCACGGTCAGCGCGGCCGCGATGGTCTCGGGGTCGCGCATCTCGCCAATGAGAATCACGTCGGGGTCCTGCCGCAATACATGGCGCAGCGCCGCGCCGAAATTGTCGGTGTCCGCGTTGACCTCGCGCTGATTCACCACGGAGCGCTGATGCGAGTGCAGGTACTCGATGGGATCTTCGATGGTGATGATGTGGACGCTCCGCTCCCGGTTGATCCGGTCGAGAATCGAGGCGAGCGTCGTCGATTTGCCGCTTCCCGTCGGCCCGCAGACCAGAATCAACCCGAGCGGGCGGTGGGCAAAGTCCTGCACCACGCGCGGCAGCCCGAGTTCGTCGGCGGTGCGAATCTCGAACGGGATCGCCCGGAAGGCCGCCACGACCGAGCCCCGGTCGCGAAAGACATTCAGACGAAAGCGGCTCAGCCCGTCGATGCCGAACGACATGTCGCACTCTTTCGTCGCTTCGAACGTGGCAATCTGTTCTTCGTTCATCACCGTGTAGATGATTTCCTGGGTGTCTTCCTGCCGCAACACGGGATACCCGTCGAGCGGATGCAGGTCGCCGGATAGACGGACGACCGGGGGAAGCCCAACGGCGATGTGCAGGTCGCTTGCGCCGAGCTCAATCATCTTGCCGAGCATCTCTTTTACGCTGATGTCCATTCTGCCTCCATTCCTCTGAAAAGGGTATCAAGCCCCGTACCACCCCGGGGTCCCCGGCTCGTTCTCCCCTGCCGGAACCTGTTCCTTTGCGCCGCGCGGCGTCTAGTCCGCGGCGGTGGCGCGCAACACTTCCTCGATCGTGGTCAATCCCCGTGCGGCTTTCGCGAGCGCATTCTGGCGCAACGACCGCATGCCGCATTTCAGCGCCACCCGCTTGATGTCCATGGTGGGCGCGCGTCTCATGACGAGATCCTGCAGTTCGGGATAGCTGGGCATGGCTTCGATCACGGCCAGGCGTCCCTTGTAGCCGGTTCCCTTGCACTTGTTGCAGCCGCGGCCACGCACAAACGTGGGTTTGTCCTCGCACAGGCCGCTGTGGAACTGAATGCGCTTGAGCACATCCTCCGGCACGTGGATCTCCTCTTTGCAGGCGCCGCAGACGCGCTTCAGCAGGCGCTGGGCCGCGGCGAGCGCCACCGACGACTGGACCAGGAACGGTTCGAGCCCCATGTCGGTCAAGCGGGTGAAGACGCTCGCCGCATCGTTGGTGTGCAGGGTGCTCAGGACGAGGTGGCCGGTCAGGGCCGCCTTGACCGCGATGTCGGCGGTCTCCTCGTCGCGGATCTCACCGACCATCACGATGTCAGGGTCCTGACGCAGAATGCTGCGGAGCGCCGCGGCGAAGGTCAGCCCGATCTCGCTCTTCGTCGGCACCTGGTTCACGCCGGGAAGCTCGTATTCGACGGGGTCCTCAACGGTCACGATATTGTGCGAGGGCTTATTGATCTTGTGGAGCGCGCTGTACAGCGTCGTGGTCTTGCCGCTTCCCGTCGGGCCCGTAAGCAGGATCATCCCGAAGGGGAGTTTGAGGGCATCCGTGAAGGCTTCCATGGGCTGCGCCTCGAACCCGAGCTTGTCCAGATCGAGGGTCAGATTGCTCTTGTCGAGCACGCGCATCACGACTTTTTCGCCGTGATAGGTCGGCAGAAACGAGATGCGGAAGTCGACCTCGTGCCCTTTCGATACGATGCGGAACCGGCCGTCTTGCGGCAGCCGGTGTTCGGCGATATCGAGATGGCTCATGATCTTGAGCCGCGAAATCAGGGCGTTCTGCATCGATTTCGGCGGGCTCTTCGTCTCCTCGAGCATCCCGTCGACCCGGTAGCGAATGCGCAGATGCTTTTCGTAGGGTTCGACGTGAATGTCGCTCGCGCC
>JAAYAQ010000059.1 GCA_012719295.1 Candidatus Hydrogenedentota bacterium
CGCGGCCGTGGCTTCCGTGGTCTTGAGGACCACGTTGCCCACGAACCCGTCGCAGACCACCACGTCGGCGTCGCCGTTGTAGATGGCCCGGGGTTCGATGTTGCCGACAAAATTGATGTGGCCCGAAGCGCTCAGATTGCGGTGCACGGCTTTGGCGAGGTCGTTGCCCTTGACATGCTCCTCGCCGATATTGAGCAGGCCCACGCGCGGGTTCTTCCGCCGCAGGACGTGCTCCATGTAGAGCATGCCCATCTCGGCGAAATCGCAGAGCTGGCGGGCCGTGCAATCGACATTCGCGCCCAGGTCAATGAGCAGCACGGGCTTCTTGATGGTGGGAACCGTCTGGCAGATGGCCGACCGCGACACGCCCCGGATCGGGCCGAGAATCGTGCGCGCGGCAACCATGACGGCACCGGTGTTGCCTGCGCTGACGCAGGCATCGGCCTCGCCGCTCTTGACCAGACGAAGGGCCACAAGCAGCGAGGAGTCCTTCTTCTGGCGGACCGCCATCACCGGCTGGTCATCCATCCGGATGGCCTCCGAAGCATGAACGACACTGATGCGGCCGCGCCGTTTGTAGGGCGCCAGCGCCTGCTCGAGCCGCTCCCGGTCCCCAACAAGCAGGTACTCCGTGTCATCCTGAAGGCTGGCCTCAACGGCCCCCCGCACTTCGGGACCCGGAGCGTTGTCGGAACCCATGGCATCGAGAGCAATTCGCATGCGCTACCCCTGTCGGTTCTCCCTCAGCGCCGGCCCGGCCCCCCCCGGGGCCGTTCACCCGCCGCGAAGGAGCTTCGCGCCGTTACAAATCGACGCCCGGTCAAAGGACCGGGCGTCGTCCGTTGGCGGGCATCACGCAGATTATTCGGTTCCGATCTTGATCGACAAGCGTTCTTTGTAGTGGCCGCATTTCGGACATACCCGGTGCGGCTGAATGCGCTCGCCGCAGCTCGGGCATTCGCTCAGATTCGGCTTCACCAGGGCATGATGAGACCGCCGGGTATTCCGGCGCGTCTTTCCAGTGCGTCTCTTTGGTACCGGCACGAGTTCACTCCTTCGAACGTTTGGGGTCCAGATCGGGAAACAGGTTCACCAATCCCGAAAACCCGCTATTTCCAAATTCCGCCGCGGGGGGCTCTCCCCCGCAGGCGCACGGCGCTGTATTGCGATTCGCGCCGCACTGCGGGCACAATCCCGCGCAATCCTCATCGCACAACGTCTTCGACGGCGCGAACAAGACCAGCTCTTCCCACGCCTGGCTGGCCAGGTCGATCTCACTGCCGTCGAAATAGACCGTCTCGCTCTCGTCGTCCACAAAACCGTCGTCGTCGCTCTCGGCCGCGGCCTCGGCGAGTCCGGGCGCGGGCCCCTGCTCAAACGTCCAGATGACATCGAGACTGAACGGAACCTGCGTCGCCACAAGACACCGGTCGCATGGCCTGAGGTACTCCCCCGTCAGCGTTCCGATGAACACAAAACGGGGATCGACACAACTCATTCGTCCCTGGATGCGGGTCAGCCCGATCTCCAGCGCCTTCGCCCCCTCAGGACGAAGACCGGTTTCAGGAACCGTAATGTCGACCTCATGCTCGCCGCGTTCCAGTGCCGACAGCGGTATCTTCAAGCCGGACACGGCGTTCACCTCCAAATAAAAACGGCCGTTAGCGTACCAAATCACCCCGCAACCCGTCAAACACGCCGCGGCACGCGCCGGCGAAAGCGGCCCGCCCGGCCCGTTTTGCCCACCCGCGGC
>JAAYAQ010000374.1 GCA_012719295.1 Candidatus Hydrogenedentota bacterium
CGGCGTTCCCCGCCCGACAACACGCCGCCCCAGGCGTAGGCGCCCTGGATTCCCGGCCGGGGCACGCCGATCACATCGAGGCCGGCGGCCAGCCACGGTTCGAGGAGCGGGGCCAGATCCGCGGCGGTCTCGGGAGGCGTGATCAGACAGGCGGCGGTGCGGGGCAAGGCCGCCGCGAGTTCGCGTGTCGTTTCCGGCGAACCCTGGAACGCGCCGGACGCGACCAGCAGCCGCGTATCCGGCTCCGTCCGGCGGACCAGTTTGTCGAGGTTGCGCACGGAGTCGGCCAGCATGGCTCCCGCGCGGCCGGAATAGGCGGCGGCGCGGGGATCGTGCCCAACATCGCCCGGCCAATCGTGGGCCGCAAGAATGAAACGGGGTTTCAATTCGCGCATGACCGGTTCCAGCATCTCGAGCCAGGCCTGTTCGGTGGCCTCCGACAGCGGGAGGCAGTCGGAGGTTCCGGGGGATACGTACGCATAGGTCACGGTTACCGTGCTGCCGTCGGGAATGGCCCCGCCAATGTTGCGGCGAATCAGCCAGGGCGCGCTGGTCGCCTTGTAGGGAAACACGAAATCCCCCCGGTCGATGGCAAAATCCCGGACGGGCCGGTACGTCGTGGTTACCTGCGAGACCGTGATGGGCGTTTCCGGCGTCTCGAGCACGTTGGGGTGCGACAGGAGCGCCCAGTCGTCTTCCTCGAGCCGGACTTTCTCCGTCACCGTCCGGGCGATGGCCGCCTCGGGGTGGCGCTGCAGCAGGGGCGCGGCATTCTTGAGGGTACGAATCACGGGGACGGGTTCGATATAACGCCGGCGCGCTTCGGCAAAGGCATCGCGCCAGGCGGAGAGGCGTTCGGAAGAGCCGCTGAGGAAATCGTCGCTTTCGAATGCGATGAGATTGCATTTCAACGCGGCAAACGCGTCGAGCTGGGCCGCCGAGAGCGGTCCGCGCACGCAGGCGCCGCGCCACGCCAGTTGGGGTGCATCTTCGATGGTGACGCAGGGGATCTCGCCCCGCTCGTTGATCAACTGACACAGCGTCTGCACGCCGTGGAACGTGCTTTCCGGGTCAGCGCCGGCCACAACGGCCATGTCCTTCGTGACACGCAGGGAATAGCCCCGGGGCGGAGCGGAAGGCTCACTGCGTGCGATACTCATGATGCTGCCGGGTTTGCGAGGGGTCGCCGGCTCGCGCGTGCCCGATTCGCCCACATAGATGCCTCGTGCGCCCCGCCGCTGGGCGCCGGCCGTCACCACCGGCAGGTCAAATCCTGACGCTCCCCGAATCAGCTCGACCGTCATATCGCGCTGCGCTGCCTGGGCATCCGGCAACACGATGGGGTCTGTTGGCGAAAGCCGGAACACGTCCTTGCCGTCAAAAGTGACCTGCTGCGGCACCGGAGTCAACGGGATTTGGGCGGTGGTCAACGCCAACGCGAACAGAATGGCGGCCATAGGTTCCTCCGCGAAGAAAGAATTGCAGCATTCGGATACACCGCCGTTAGTATATCAAGGACGGGGGAGGGGGGGTAATCATGAAGCGGAGCGGCGGTGCATTGTCTTCATCGCGTCAGGCCCCTGAGTGCATATCTCGAGATACCATGCAACCCCCGGGAACGGCAAGCCTGGCCCCCAGCCCAGGGCAATCGCACTTAATGCGCCCCGCACAAAGGGTCTTCGTGAGACGGGTCGTTTGTGACCTCAGCCCCCGTCTCCCGCGAAAGCAGGGGTCCAGAGTCCTACTGGATTCCTGCTTACGCAGGAAAGACGTTAAAAAATGCCGTTCCCTCGTGCGCCGACAGGCCTGCAGGATTCTTGTGTGACCTCTGCCTCCGTCACCCCTGCGCAAGCAGGGGTCCAGAAGTTACTGGATTCCTTCCTGCTTGCGCGGAAAGACGTTGGAAAACACTGTTTCCTGCGGGCTTCTGCATTTTCTTCTGGCGAATCCGCTGACTTGCGGCAAATAGAGAACAGTGGTTCTTCCGGCGAACTGACGGTTTC
>JAAYAQ010000375.1 GCA_012719295.1 Candidatus Hydrogenedentota bacterium
CCGTCGACGCGGAGACCTGACCCCTATTTTGCCTGGGGCGCGAGCAGGCTCCGCGCGTGTTCGATGCTGACCGCGGAGACCGAGCCGTCAAGCAGGCGCGCCAGTTCCCGCACCCGATCCTCGTCGGCAATACGTGCGACGGAGGTAACGGTCCGCTTCTTCTGGGTTTCTTTGGCCACGTGGAAGTGCGTTTGGGCGGCGGCCGCGATCTGCGGCAGGTGCGATATGCAGATCGTCTGGTGCGAGCCTGCGAGTTCGGCGAGTTTGGCCGCCACCTTGTTTGCCACGGCCCCACCCACCCCCGCGTCGATCTCGTCGAATATCAGCGTGGGAATGGTGTCGGCTTTCGCAAACACGCTCTTGAGCGCCAGCATCACGCGCGATATTTCGCCGCCCGACGCGACGTGCCGCAAGGGCTTCAACGGTTCACCGGGATTGGCCGCCAGCAGGAACTCCACCCGATCGATCCCGGTCGGACAGAGCTCCCCGCGCTCGAACCGGGTTTCAAACCGGCCTCCCTTCATCCCGAGTTCCGCGAGCGCGGCAGCGATCTGTTTGTCGAGCGCGCGCGCGGCCTTCTTGCGCTGTTCGGACAACTCCCCGGCAAGGCGCCGGCCCTCTTCGAACAGGGCGCCGCGCTGGCGCTTCAGTTGCGCCAGACGCTCATCGCGCTGTTCAAACGCCGCGACTTCTTCGCGCGCGCGTTCGCCATACGCCAACACCGCGGCGATGGATTCGCCGTACTTCCGTTTCAAGGCGCTGATCAGCGTCAGCCGCGCGTTGATGTCCTCAAGCTCCTGCGGATCAAACTCGATTTCGGTGGTGAATTCGCGCAGTTCCGCGGCAACGTCTTCAATCTTCTCGCGGGCCTCCGCCAGCCGTTCCGCAAGGGAAGTAAAGCGATTGTTGATGCGGGCAAGCTCCTCCACGTCGCCGGACGCGGCGTCCAGGGCATCGACCACCGCACCTTCATCGCGCTCGTGAAGCGTGGCATACGCCCGCGAACTCAGTTCGAATATGCGTTCGGCATTCGTGAGCAGGTCGCGCCGTTCCCGGCTCTCTTCCTCCTCGCCCGGATGCAGGCCGGCCGTTTCGATCTCCCGGACTTCGTGTTGCAGGAATTCAACGCGCCGGGCGCGCTCCCGATCGTCCACTTCCAGGGCGGCCAGGTCCCGTTCCACATCGCGCAGCGCGGACACCGCCGCGGCAACGGCGCCGGCGGCCTGTTGCGCGCCGGCAAATCCGTCCAGCAGATCCAGTTGGCGCGCGGGTTTAAGGAGAGACTGGTGTTCGTGCTGCCCGTGCAGGTCGACCAGTTCGTCGCCAATGGCTGCGAGCACCGCCAGGGGCACCGGCACGCCGCCGGCATAGGCCCGGCTCCGGCCGTCCGGGGTGACCACGCGCGACAGGATCAACACCCCGTCCTCGAGCGCGATATCCGATTCCTGAAGCGCCGCCGCCAAATCGCGGGCCGGGGCGCCGATGCGGAACACCGCATCAACCCGGGCCCTGTCCGCGCCGTCGCGTACCCCTTCCGCGGATGCGCGGGCCCCAAGCACCAGGTTCAACGCCCCGACGATGATGGATTTCCCGGCGCCCGTTTCGCCCGTCAGGACATTGAAACCGGGCCCGAACTCGAGTTCGATGTCGTCAATTAACGCGTAGTTCTGTATGTGCAGGCTTTCAAGCATAGTCGTACAGGTTCGTTAATTTTGGCCGGGCGCCTATTCTAACGCCGGAAGCCTCAAATGCGCCAGAAATTCCTGATTGCCCTTGGGCCCCTTCAGCGGGGACGGCGCCACCCCCAGCGACTCGAACCCCAGGAGCACGGCGGCCTCGATGACCTCCTGGACGACCCGAGCGCGCACCGCCTCATCGCGAACGACGCCGCCCTTCCCGACCAGGGCTTTCCCGGCCTCGAACTGCGGTTTGACCAGGACCACCCCTTCCGCGGGTCTCTTGAGCAAGGTTTTCAGCACGGGAAGCACCAGGCGCAACGAGATAAACGAGCAATCGGCCGTGAACACTTCGGGGGGGCTGGGCAGCGCGTCCGGGGTCACGTTCCGGATGTTCGTGCGTTCCATCACACACACCCGGGCGTCCTGACGAAGCCGCCAGGCCAACTGGCCGTACCCCACGTCCACGGCATAGACATACGCGGCTCCGTGCTGCAGGAGACAATCGGTGAATCCGCCCGTCGAGGCCCCGACATCAATCGCGACCCGCCCCGACACGTCAAACACGAATGCCGAGAATGCCGCGTCGAGCTTGTCCCCGCCCCGGCTGACGAATCGGGGTTCGTCGCGTATCTCCAGCAAGGTGGATACATCCAGCCGCATGCCCGGCTTGTCGAGCTTACGCCCGTCAGGGCCGTACACCTGCCCGGTGTGTATCAGGCCCCGGGCCTTTGAGCGCGACACGCCGACCAGGCGTTGCACGAGTATGTCCAGCCGCTCCTTGTCCATAGGCACCGGTTTACGTGGAATGGCATCTTCCGCTGCGATGCCAGTATGCGGCAGCCGGACCCGCGGTGTCACCTTCACTGAGAGGCCTCATCCCTGCGGTCACGCTTCGGGAACGGGTTTCCCCCGCGCGCTGCTCCAGGCCATCAGTCCCCCGGTCAGCAATAGAATCACTCCCAGAAAGATGTCCAGCCGGCGCGGCGCCGCCTCGCTGATCCACGGCACCATGGCCAGCATCATCACGCCGATGACCGCGACACACACGCCCACAATCCGGAACGGCGACATGATGGCCGCGCCGGCCGTGCCGTGTTCCTTGTCCTCGGGCAATTCCCCGATGGGCGTGTCGAGGCGCTGCAACAGCGCGTCGGCCCGTGCAAGCTCATCGTCGCGGGCGGGCAGAATCCGGCTTCCCAGTTCCATGACCGCGTAGGTGATGATGGCGGTGCTCAGAAACATGGCGATCTCGAGCTTCACCTCAAAGCTGCCGAAGAAGAACGCCTCGCTGTCCGGCACCCAGGAAATGCCCCCAAACGTCAACGGCGACTTCTGGAACGACACGGCAAACAGCAGCAAACCCACCACGGTGCCGCACAGGAATCCGATGACGGCGCTCAGGCCCGTATACCGGCGCGACAACAGGCCCAGAAGCATCGGAACCGCCACCGGCGCGGTCGCCACGCCAAACAGAGTCACCATGATGCGAAACATGCTTTCCGCCTGCCCCCGCGCGAGGATCAGCGCGGTGCCCAGGGCGACAACCCCGACCAGGAGCGTCATCAGCCGGCCCACCGCCACAAGTTCCTTCTGGGAGGCCGACGGCCGGAGCAGACGCCGGTACACGTCGTTGGTCAGCACCCCGGCACAGGCGTTGTAGTCGCCGCTCAGGGTGGACATGGTCGCCGCGAACATGGCCGCGATGGCCAGGCCCAGCATGCCGGCGGGGAGAAGCTGCGCGCAGAGAATCGGGTAGACGTCGCCGGCATCCTGGAGCGCGGGCACGAACTGCCGCGCCGCAATCGCCGGGAAGAACATCAGCGGCGGGCCAATGATGTAGAGCGCTACGACCATCCACCCCACCTTGAGCGCGTCGCGTTCCTTGGGCACGCAGTAATACCGCTGGATGAGCGCCCAGTTGATGCTGCTCCACGCGAGGCTGTACAGCATGATCAGTGGGATCACATAGGCCCAGCTGAATTCGGGGGAGGTCATGTTGAAAAAGCCCTCGGGCGAATTGGCGAAGATCTGGCCCAGGCCTCCCGCGCGCTGAACCGACAACGGCAGAATCACAAGCAAACCCACGGTCAGGACCACGAACTGCACAAAATCGGTCACCATCACGGCCCACAGTCCGCCCATGAACGTGTAAATGAGCATGATCCCGCCCGCGCCGATGATGCTGTATTTGATGTCGACGCCGGTACAGATCGAAATGAACTTGCCCGTGGCGAACAACTTGATCCCGTCGTCGATCATGCGCACCGGAATTCCCTGCCAGGCAAAGACCTGCCGGAGCAAGGGGTTGTAGCGGGTTTCCAGATACTCCACGGGACTGTCGATGCGCGCGCGCCGCCACCGTTTCGCAAAGAGCAGCACGCTGAACAGCGTGGCCGGCACCGCCACCCACAGCAGCGTGACCCCCACCCATCCGTGCCGGTAGCAGATCGACGGATAGAACACAAACGCCGCCACGCTGAAACTGGTCATATAAAACGAAACGCCGCTCAGCCACCACGGGATGCTGTTGCCCCCCCGGAAATAGTCTTTCATGCGCTTCATATACCGGTAGAAATAGACGCCAATAGCGAGCATCAGGATGAAATACCCTGCGATCATGAAATTGTCCGGAAGTTGCAGACTCCCCTGCGCCGCGTCATCCATCGAAGACATTCTCCTGGGTGCTTGCTGAAACGCGGCGGCCCTCACCCCCGGGCCGCCGCGTCTGGTTCTGCCAAACGGGAAAAATGGGCCGGACCCCGGCTACTCGAAGCACCCGAGCGACCGGATATACGCCATCGACTCGGCCACAGCGAGCTTCGTCTCGAGCTCGCTCAGCTCGACGCCCTTGACGCCCTCAAACTCGAGCGTGATCGGTCCCCTGTACCCGTGTTGCCGCAGCAACGCGAGGATCGCGGGCACATCCACCACCCCCTGGCCCACGGCCGGGAAATTCCACGTCTCAAATTCCCCCGAATGATCCTTGATCTCCACCGTGGCTACGTAGTCGATGATTTTCTTCAATTCCGCGAGCGCGTCTGTATTCTTGTTGTAATACGTGATGTTCGCGGTATCGAAATTGACGCGGATGTTGGGGTGGTTGATGGCTTTCATGGTCTCGAGATGCACGTCGCCATTGGTCCCGAGATCGGGATGCGTCTCCAGGGCAATCGTTACGCCATGCTTTGCGGCGAGGTCGCCCGCCCGGCGCAGACGGTCAAAGACCACCTCCCTGGCAGCGTCGTTGCGCTTCGCCGACAGAAACATGTATTTGACGCCCATCTTCTCGCAGAGGGCGGCCTGCTGCCCGAGCTCTTCCACGCTTGAATCTTTCGAGAGGTCGGTATTGGCGCGGATCACCAGGGGTTTCAGGCCATGTTCGGCCAGGCGCGCCATCTCCTGCTCCACGGCCCCGGCTTCCGGCACATTCATGAACACGTACCGGACCCCGAGATTCTGCAGGTGCGGCAGGGCGGCTTCCTGAAACTTGCCGTAGTTGGCCAGACGGCACGCCAGCCGGTTCGCGCCGGTGGCGCACGATTGTCCCCCGGCGCCGGCGCACAGTTGCGTGCGCGCACACGCGAGCGTCATCCCCGCCAGACTCAGCGCCACAAACAGACAGGCCATTCCCCGTGTACGCATCGCCAGTCTCCTCCCGCTCGTTTGATCAGCCTTATGCTTTTCCGATTTCGTTCCGGTGCGCCCAGACCTTTTCGAAGGCCTTGATGTACTGGTCGACCAGTTCCGGAACCTCCTTGGTGAAATACGGCAGCGCGATGCTCGTCGCGTTGGCCTGATCGGAACCCGGCAGCTCCGGAATGACCGGCTTGTGGTGCCACCACTCGTCTTCGGCATACAACGGCAGCTTGTGCTGAAGCGTGTAACTCAACGCGCTGGCACTCACACCTTCGGCCTTCAAGGCGTTTACCGCGGCGTCGCGCGACATCCCCGCTTCCGCCTCGTCGATGAACAGCATGTTCCACGAATAGTAGAGGCGCTGCACATCGCTGCGGCCGCTGGACTGCTCATATAGCCCCGGAAGCTGCGTCAGCGCATCGTTGAGCCGGCGCGTCTGACGCACGCCGGCCGCGTTGCGCTCCTCGAGACCCCGCAACTGACAGCGCGCAAGCTCGGCCGCGAAGGGATGCATGCGGAACTTCATGCCGAACCCCGAACCCTTGTATTTGTAAACGGGACTGCCGGAGTCAATCCCCGGCATCTCGTAGTTGCCGAACGCTGTCGCCCGCTCAAAGTCCTCTTTGTTTTGGTACATGCCCATGCCGCCTTCGATCGCCGGCAGCGGCTTGCTCATCTGGAAGCTATAGATGGACATGCGGCCCCATGTCCCCACGTACTTATCCTTCAGCTTCGCGCAGTGCGCGTGCGCAGAGTCTTCGAGCACGATCAGCCCCTTCTCCCCGGCCCATTCGCAGATCAGGTCCATATCGCTCGGGAGCCCGATCCAGTGGACCGGCAAGACCGCTTTCGTGTTCGGGGTAAGGCGCTTCTTCGCATCCTCCAGATCGAAATTGAGCGTGCGCGGATTGATGTCCACGAATACCGGCACCAGCCCGAAGAACCGCATGGGCGTAATCGTCGCAAAGAACGTGTAGCTGGGCACCAGGATTTCGCTCCCCGGCGGCAGGTTCAGCGCAAAAAACATCGAGGCCAGCGCGCTCGTGCCGTTGAAATGCGCCTTGGCGTGCGGCATCCCGAACTGCGCGCACCATTCCTCCTCCAGCTTCGTGTTGGGGTCATAACTGGGGTGGCGGATGAGTTCGAGAATCGCCTGCTCTTCCGTCTCGCCATACAGGGGCCACTTCGCCGCTTCGCCGAATTCGGCCGTCACCGCCTTCGGACCGCCATTCATGGCGAGGGTTTCGACCGCCCCGCTGGCGCGCCGCTGACCGGCCATCGCGATTCCCGCGGCTGCGGCAGCCCCCGTCGTCTTCAGAAACGCACGCCGGGTCGGCTGCGCATTCGTGTGGTTCGCTCTCTGATCCATCGCCAATTCCTCCATTTTCAACCACCGCTTCCGTGCTGCCCATGATGCAAGCCCGTCTACTGTATGATATGCGCAATCCCAATACAAGTCCAGACGACCGGGTCATATTTACGCGCGTCTTCCGGTGTAGCGCAGGCGTCTCGCCTGCACCCGGGCCCGCAGCCGGCAACACGACGATCTCCGTGGCGTTGCGTCTTGGTGTGAAATACGATGATGTCGATAACCGCCCCACACAAAGCCGCAAAGGCGCCAAGAAGGACCATTCTGGGCAGGCCGCCGTTTCCGTCATCACGCGGGCCCGCGCCGGTCCTGCACCAGAGAAGAACGGGGACCTGTTCCAAGCGCCGTCCGCGGCGCGACAACGTGTCCCCGTCCGAATGACAGCCGAGGGCGCCGGTCCCGGATCACATCCGGATGCAACCCGATGCCCCGCCGCCACTCGGCGAGCCCAGGGCGGGAAGGACAAAACCAAACCGCCCCGAACACGCCTGGCGCGCTCGCGCCGCGGTGTTCGGGACGGCGGTTCTTACATTTCCCCCGACAGGTACCGTACCGCGTCATTGGCCCCCATTTTTCGCGCGAGGTCCAACGCCGTGTTGCCCTCCGCGTCTTTCACCTGGGGGTCGGCCCCGAAATCCTCCATCAGCATCTCGACGATCTGCACCTGATTGCCCGCGGCGGCATAGTGCAACAACGCCATTCCATAGTCGTCCGGCGCATTCACATCGCCACCCCGGCGCAGGAAGGCCCCGACCTTTTCCATATTTCCCTGCGCCGCGGCGTCGTACACTGAGACGCCGTCCGCCTCGACGGCTTCCGGTGAACCGCCGCCGCACCCCGCGCACACGAGCAACAGGCATGCGGCGAGACCGCACGCATTCCATCGCAGTCCTTTCATTCGCTTCCTCTCTGTAACTTGGGCCCATTCCTTAATCGAAGAGGCGTGGGGCCGCGCGAAGCGGCCCCACGGAACCGTCGCGTTCATCACGGCGAATACTGGTAGCCGTCGCTGAGAATCTCTTGCGTGCAGCAATACAGCCAGGAACCGGTCGGCTGCGGATACCGGGCCCACTCGACGTGGCCATCCATGCACAGCACATTGGCGCCGCCCGGAAC
>JAAYAQ010000376.1 GCA_012719295.1 Candidatus Hydrogenedentota bacterium
GGTCCGTTCGATGGGAATCCAGTTCTGGGGATGCGAGGTGTCGATATCGACGACGCCGATCTTCATGCCGTGTTCTCCCTTGCCTACACGCGGTTTTTGTCGGCGACTTCGCGCACGATGGCAGCGGCCAGCTCGCAGTGTTCCGGCTGGTATTTCTCGCAGAACGTCGACCAGCGGATGAACGTGTCCAGAAACGCCACCGCATTAGGATACCGCTCGATAGCGTAGCTGTACGGCCGTGACGCCGGAGGCATTGAATAGGGATACACCTTCGCCCCGGCGTTGCGCGCGAGGTACGTCACCGCTTCCGGCATGAGATAGTAGCGGCCCATGCCCGCGCCGGGGATGCCCGCCTCCGCAAGCTGCGCCGCGAATTCCCCGGTGCTGCACGCAAATGCCGAGGGCTCGATGTTGAACCCCGCCATCCAGCACGAATACACGGTGTTGTCGCCGGGGATCCGCAGAGGCGTGATGCCCGGTATTTCGTCCAGGCGCCCGTACAGCATCCGGATGATCCGGTCGCGGTGGGCCACCTGTTCCCGGATGATCTCGAGCTGGGCGAGACAGAGCGCCGCCGTGCACTGCGGCATGCGGTACGCGTACCCCGCATCCGCGTGCAGGCGCCCGTACTCCGGTTTCATCACCGCGCCGCGGCTCTGTCCCATATAGCGAGCCTGCTCCGCGAGCGCATCGTCGTTCGTGACCATGCAGCCGCCGATGTCCGAGCCCATGGTTTTCTCGGAATCAAACGAAAACCCCGCGACCTGGCCCAGCGTGCCCGCGAGACGGCCCTTGTACTCGCCGAACACCGCCTGGCAGGCGTCTTCAATCACCAGCAGCCCGTGCCGGGCGGCCAGGGCGTTGATGCCGTCCATGTCGTTGATGAGGCCCGTCATGTGGACGCACAGGATCCCCCGCGTCCGATCCGTGATGCAGGGCGCGATGGTCTCCGGCGAGAAATTGATGCTCCCCGGCGCGGTGTCCGGGAACACGGGGATGATGTTCTGCGCGACAAACCCGTGGAGCGTGCCGTAGTCCGTAATGGGGCTGACGATGATCTCATCGCCGGGGGCCCAGCCGCAGGCCAGCGCTAGAACATGCAGGGCGGGCGTACAGCCCGGCGTGGCAATGCAATGTTTCACGCCCAGCGCCTCCGCAAACGCCCGTTCGAAACGGCCCGTCATGTCGGCCGTCAATCCCGAGTCCGCCACTTCCTGCAGGTACGCCATCGCGTTCGGGCCCAGGATTCGCGGAAAACTCACGGGCAGTTTGCCGCGCTCGTCGAGATGCGCCTGCGCGCCCCATTGGGCGCGTTTCGGTTTGTCGCTCACGGTGCTCGCTCCTTCCGGATGTCGTGGATGTTTCCTCGTCCCCGTTTTTCGCCAGACATCCTCTCATTTTCATCGTCTACGGTTGACCCGTACGGCTCATGATTCGCTGTTTTGAGCCAACAGCCATTGCACGACCTCGTTGGGTTCCGCGAGCCATACCTGGTCGCCGCCGATTTCGCGCACGGTCGCGAAACGGCGCTCCAACTCCCGGGTGGTGCAGTCTTTGGCCGGGTGTATGGGCTTGCCGGGCATCGGGCAATGGCAATAATCAATAATCCACCCTTCCATATCGATGGCCTGGTGGATGCGTTTATACGGATCGTACACGGAGAAGAACGGCGCGGGATACTCGGTATGGAGCGGCACGCGGCCCAGATGGTAAAGATCGGTTTCCCGCGTGTTCACCCGGTCGTAAATGGTCATGATCGCCGTGTAGCCGGCTTTCGGGGCGTATTCGAGCGATGCCGGATGCCCCGTGTTGTCTCCCGGCACGCAGAACATCGGCACCGGCATGTCGAGCGTCTTCTCGAGCACGCCCCGGGCCGCGACCACTTCGCGCTCGGCGTTCTCGAACGTGACGCCGCAATGGGTCATGCTGTGGCAGGATACCCCCCAGCCTTCGCGGACCAGCCCGGCTATTTGGATTTTCGACAGGATCATCATGCCGTGGTAACTGCTGCCGGGAAGGTCGCGCGGCACGCCCACCTGGCTCGCCACCAGCGCGACGTGTCCCGGCACGCCATAGGCGCGGTGAAGCGGAAGGGCGTACCGCAACAGATCCTCGCACCCCTCGTCGTAGGTGATCGAATAGACCCACGTCTTGCCGTCTTTCCAGGGCATGCTCAGTCTTCCTTGGGCCGAACGAGTTCGCCGTACAGATCCGGACGGCGGATCGTATCATACATGGTGCGCATGTTGCCGCCGTATCCTTCGCCCCAGAACGCCATCCGCCATTTCGGGTCGAATTCGGCGATGGCCACGCCGCTGCGGTGGCCGGTGGACACGATAATCCGCCCGTCGGGCCCGATCACCTTGGCATACCCCATGTTCTTGCCGGCCAGAAACGGCTGGGTGATGTACCGGGACAGGGCCACATAGTAGCCGCTGTCGATGGCGCGGGCTTTTTCAAGCGATTCCAGCATGTCGCCGGTGTAGTCGAGATACATGGTCGGCAGGCAGACGAGATCGGCCCCTTTCAGCCCGTAGATGCGGAACATCTCCGGGAAATGGATGTCCATGCAGATGGCCATGCCGAGCCTGACGCCTTCGAAATCAAAGACCGGGAAGGGGTCGCCGGGACGCACGGGCTCCGTCAGGATGGCCTCCTCGGTGGGCGCGGGATGCTTCTTCCGGTACAGGCCCCGCACCGCGCCGGTACGGTCCAGCAGAAACGCCGTGTTGGCATAGCGCTCGCCCACTTTCACGGAGAGGGTCGCGATGAGCCCGACGCCGCAGGCCGCGGCGGCGTCGCGAAACGCGACGAAAACGGGGTGCTCTTCCAGGGGATACTCGCCGCTGGCGCCGCCGGCGATGATGTCGGGTTCCTCGGGCAGCAGCACCAGGTCGGCTCCCCGCTCCGCGGCCTCGCGCACGGCCGCGAGACAATTGGCGAGCACGGGGCTCTCCGCCTCCGGCACGGGTTCCGGCCGGTCAATGGCACACACCGCGAGCCGAAACAACGCAGGCATGGTCGGGTCCTTTCCAGCGACGCTTCCATTCGCGCCGCGACAATCCTCTTACGCACCCACCCCGGAAAGCAACTCCGCCGCATTGAACGGCGGCCGGGCCAGAAATGACGCCCGCTCCGCCTCCGGCACTTTGAACGCCCCCATGATGCGGGTGTGGCACCAGCTCAGCACGACCTGCGCAGACAGCGCCTCCGTCTCGCCGCCCGTGAGCGGATGCGTGTGCGTCCCGTACGCGTCGAGAAAGCTCCGGGATACGGTCCGGTCCAGGCGGGGCGGCTGGGTCAGCGACCAGATGCTGGCGCCGTCGATGGGCTGTTCATGCGCGGCACAACAGAACAGCAGCACGAAACCGAGGTCGTAGATGCGCGGCCGCCACGCGCACCAGTCGAGATCGACAAACGCCGCTACGCGCCCGTCGCGCATCAGGATGTTCGCGGGCTGGACGTCTCCGTGAACGATGGTCGATGGCAGCGCCCCGAACCGTTCGCCCGGCAGCGCCGATTCGGCCCAATCGAGCCACTCGAGATACGGGGCGGCGGCGCGGGCGCATTCCCGGGAGGCGCCCGCCAGGGTCCGTGCCGCGGCACGCAACTGGACGGGGTCGGTCTCCCCGCGCGGAGCCAGCTTGGACAGGCGCCCGCGGAACGACTCGCCAGCGTGATGAAACCGGGCCAAGGCCTCCGCCAGCGCGGCAAGGTCCGCGGGACACCCTTCGCGGAACTGGACCCCGTCCACGAAGGTCTGGACTTCCCAGACGTCTTCCCCGTCGTTCCAGGCCGTCTCGCCTGAGGGAAGCGCCGTGGGGCAGACGCACGCGACGCCCTGCTTCGCCAGATGCGCCGCGACGGCATGGTCAAACCGGATCTGCTCGTCAGAGGCGTACCCCCGGTACCGCTTCCTGAACAGCCAGGTTCCGGACTCGGTTTCGACGCGGAAATTGTTGTTCCGGGTGCCGCCCAGTGACGTGACCGAAAGCACCCGCCCAAAACCGCAAGCCGCGGCGAGCGCCTCGATGGTCTGCGACTGGTCCGGAACGATGGGCATGGGCATTCTACCGGGTTTCGTTGTGTTCCGAGTTATATTCGTCGAGAATCTTCTGGAGTATCGGCTGCAATTCCGCGAGGGCTTCCGCGGCCGTGCTGCGCCGGCCTTCGGTGCCGACATGGTACCGTTCAAGCACGGGTTCGAACTCGATCCCGATGCGTTTCAACCAGGGATGCGGGTAGATGGGCACCGCAAACGCCAGGGAATCGGTGAACGACCGCATGTGCGCCGGCCGCCGCCCCGAATGCAGGTATTCGTCCGACAGGGCGACCTCGACGCGGCCCGGCACGATATGTCCGTTCAACGCCGCCCAGCGCACCATTTCGTGACCCGCGCACCAGCGCGCGAAATCCCAGGCCGCGTCCGGCGCGTCCGTGTCCCACAGAATCGAGAATTCTTCCTCCCAGAGCCCAGTGGCCTGGTAGCGCTGTCCCTCAAACTCAAATGCGGGGAACCGCACGACGTCCCAGTCGAACTGCACTTTGCGGAACGACTCGATGGCGTAGCCGGACGCGGCATGCATGGCCACCCGGCCGGCCTCGAACATGGGCAGCATGCCGAGTTCCTGCGAGGTGGTGGGCGTGGGCATCACCTTGTCCTCGTAGATCAGCGCCTGGTACCGGTCGAGCAGGGCGCGGGACACCGGCGTGTCCACGCGGGCAGACCTCCACTCGGGGTCGGCGATCTGGCCGTCGTAAAGCAGGAAGGGCACCAGGTACACCTGCCCCAGTTGCAGGCCGTACTGATCCACAGCGCCGTCGCCGTCAAAATCGCGGGTAAGGGCGCGGGCCATGCGTTGCATGTCGTCCCAGGTCCAGTCGTCGGCCGGATACTCGAGCCCCGCCTCGTCAAACAGATCCTTGTTGTAATAAATGACGCCCACCTGGCCGCTGGACGGCAGGGCAAGCAGGTTTCCGCGCCACTGAACCGATTCCCACAAACGGGGGAAGTAGTTTTCGGCCCGCACTTCGGGGTCGGCGGCGACCCGCTCGTCGAGCGTCAGAAAGGCGTCGGCAAACTGCTGCCACCCCACGCCCATCCAGACAACGTCAGGGGTGGTGCGGCCCGCGATCATGACCTGCAGTTTGCGGTAGGGATCGGGCGTGAGAATCAGATTCACGTATACATCGGGATGTTCTTCCATGTACCGCTGGGCGAGGTATTCTCCGTAGCGGACCTTCTGGGGCGTGTACGTGGGCCACAGGAAGTCGAGCGTGATCGCGCGGCCCGGCGCCTCGGCGCGGGCAGTGCGCCAGACCTGGTAGCCCGCCAGCACGAAGCCCGCCGCCAGAAGACCGTAAAACAACACGGGCCCCATCGCCGAGACGGTGCGCCGGATCTTCTCCAGGCGCCGGATCATGCCTTCAGCCCCGACATGACGACGCCGCGCACGAAGAAGCGCTGCCCGGCAAAGAACAGGACGATGCACGGGAGCGATACGGCCAGCGTGGCGGCCATCAGGTAGTGCCATTGCGTGGTGTACGCGCCCTTGAACGTGTACAAGCCCAGGGCAAGCGTGAATTTTTCGCTGGTGTTCAGATAAATGAGCGGTCCCATGAAATCGAGCCAGTAATGCGTGAAGCAGAAGATCCCCACCGTGGCCATCACCGGCCGCGACAACGGCAGCAGGACGCGCCAGTACGTGCCCAGCGCGCTGCACCCGTCTATCTGCGCCGCGTCGTCGAGATCGAACGGCAGCGTCATGTAGTACTGGCGGAACAGGAACACGGCAAACGCGTTGACCGAGAACCACGCCGGCGCAAACAGCGGCAGCAGCGTATCGATCCAGTGCAGCTCGCGAAAAAGCAGGTAGACGGGGATCATGGTCACCACGGACGGCAGCATCATGGACGACAGCAGGACGAGGAACAGGACGTTGTTCCCCGGAAACCGGAACCGGGCGAAACCGTACGCCACCAGCGAGCACGACAGGATCGTCCCCGCGGTGCCGAGGAAGGTGATGGCCAGCGTGTTGGCCAGGCAGACCCAGAAACGCATTTTTTCGAGCGCTTCCCGGTAATTTCCCCATTCCGGCGCCACCCGGCGCCGCACCGAAGCGAACGGCGCCCACCGGGCCTCGGCCGTCTCGTCTTCGCCCGTCAGCGGGCGTATCCGCCACGCTTCGATCTCGGCCTCGAAGGCCCCCTCCGGCACATAGACCGTCGTAAAGCGGCGCCGCGACGCCAGGCTCTTGATGCCCACTTCGACGGCTTCCCCGCCGTCCCCGGGCGCCACGCGCGCGCCAAGCACCATGACGTCCACCGTCTCCTTGCCATTGGTCCAGGCGTCGCGCCACGGCAGCCATTCGATGCCGCGCGACAAGCCGATTCCGCTTTGTTTGAGCGACGTGGAAACCATCCAGGCCAGGGGAAGCAGCATGACCGCCGTGGCCGCAATCAGGATGGCGTGCGCAGCCAGCGGCGCCAACAGACGCCGCAGCGCCCGCCCGGGTTTTGTGACGTGCCCCGTCACCGGCGTTGGGCCTCGTAAAAAACCCACAACGACGAACTCCGCACCACGAGAAGCGTCAGCGACAGGATGATCACGAACAGGAACCAGGCCAGCGCCGAGGCATAGCCCATCCGGAAGAATTCGAACGCGTTCCGGTAGGTGTTGAGAACGTAGAAGCAGGTGCTGTTGTTGGGGCCGCCTGCCGTCATGATGAGTCCCTGCGTGAAAACCTGAAACGACCCGATGACGCCCATCACGAGGTTGAAGAAGATGGTGGGCGATAACAGCGGGATGGTGATGCGCCAGAACCGCGTCCAGCGCCCCGCGCCGTCGATTTCCGCCGCCTCGTAATAGGTCTTGGGGATGGCCTGGAGCCCCGCCAGATTGACGATCATCGAACCGCCCAGCGTCCAGCAACTCATGAGAATCAGGGAATTGAGCGCGCCGCGCTCGCTCGAGATCCAGCCCGGCAACAGGCTGTCCGCATCGGCTTTTCCGAACACCGCCTGGAGCGGCCACGCCAGCAGGTGGGCACACGCGCTGTCCTGCCCGAGAAAATCAAAGATCTTGGCCAGCCCGATGTTGATCAGGCCCTGGCTCGGACTGAACAGCCACAACCACAACAGGGAAATGGCGACGCCGCCCAGCACCATCGGCAGATAGAACGCGGTGCGGTAGAGCGCGATACCGCGCACGTGGCGGTTCAGCAGCAGCGCCAGCGCCAGGCCACCGGAGAGTTGGAGCGGAATGCTGATGAGCGAATACCTGAGCGTGACCGACAGCGATTTCCAGAACAGCGGGTCCCCGGTAAACATCCGCGCGTAGTTCGCCAAACCCACCCATTCGAGCGTGCCGTGCACAGCCGAAGGGTCATAGCGGCAGAAACTGAGAATGGCCGACGCGGCCATCGGCCCCAGCGTGAACAGCGTGAACCCCGCAACCCAGGGCGCGATGAACAGATAGCCGGACGCGGCTTCCCGAACGCGCTTCTTGCTCACACGCCTGTATGCACTGCGTTCACGCACCGTTGTGTCTGCCTTCTCCCCTGACTGGCGGCACCATGCGAAGCCCGCCCATTATAGGAATGGACCGGCGGCCCGGCAACTTGAGCGCGGTCTCCATGCGGGATCCGCTTGACTCCGCCGCCAGTCACCGCCATCATGAAGCCGGACAGTCCGAACCGGCAAGTTCAGGATGGGGTGCGGGGTTTTCGCCCCGCGGCATCGTGCCCAGGTACGCGGGCAGGGAAAGGAGCGAGGGTCATGTCCACAATACGCATCCGTCTTCTGTGCGTCATCTGCGTCATGGTCGCGTCGGCAGCGTGGGCGGCCGGGGCCGTCCCGGAAGCGCTCCGCTACTGGAAACCCGTCGCCGACCACCCCTACCTCCAGGAGATTGGCGCCAGGATTCCGGCCGAGCAGCCCGTCACGGCCCTCGCGGCCCTGGGCGAAACGGTCTATGCCGTCACCGGCGGAACCGCGTACGTGGTGCGTGACGGCGCCCTCGAAAGGGCCGCGGGCGCGCCTGAGGGCATACACAGATTGCGCGCGCTGGACGGCGCCCTGTGGGCCGCCTCGGAGACGGGGGCGTACCGGTTCGCCGGCGACGCCTGGCAGCGCGTCGACGAGCGCCCGTTCGTCGACTTCTGCCTCCACCTGGGCGCCGTCCACGGGGCCACCCGCGACGAGATCTTCCGCTTTCAAGACGGTTCCTTCGTGAGCGTTACCCCGGAAGGCGGCTACCTCTCCAGCGATTCGACCGTGGTGATGGAGGATTTTTCGCAGGTGCTGGCAGACCCGGTGCGGATCGGGCCGATCGATCGCATCGCGTCGTACAGCGGCACCCTGTATATCCTTCGTCCGGGCGCGCTCGCGCTGATTGATGTCGACACCTTCGTTCCCGAGCCCATCGACTGGGGGACGCTGCCCTCCCGGGTCACGCGGGACATGCTCGTCCAGGGCAGCCGGCTCTACGTTACGACGGAGCGCGGCCTCGCCGTTGTGCGCGGCATGGCGCTGACTGTTCTGACCGGTGCGGACGGATTGCCCTATGAAGACACCACCTGTCTGGCCGAAGGCTTCGACAGCGACCTCTGGATCGGCACGACGCGCGGCGCTATCCGCAGAACCGGCAGCGAATTCCACTATTTTGGCGCAGACCATTGGCTTCCCGGCGACTACGTGCGCGACATCGCCGTCGCCGGACACGCCGCCTACATCGCCACGGACAAAGGGCTGGGGATCATCCGCTACGAACCGTATACCCTCGCCAAGAAAGCCGCGTTTTTTGAGCGCGCTCTCGAGGAATGGGGGCACAAGCGCCTGGGCTTCGTCCATTCCCTCTACTGGAGCGGCGACCAGGACGGCTGGCTCCGCGAGATCAGCGACAACGACGGTGGACACACCACCCATTACCTCGCCGCCATGTCGTTCAAGTACGCGGCCACGGGCGACGAGCAGGCCCGCAAGGAGGCCCTCGACGCCTTCGAAGCCATGATCTGGCTCGACGACATCACCCCCAAACCCGGCTTCATCGCGCGCGCCATATGGTCCGTGCAGGCCGACAAAGGCAAACGCTCGGAACGGGGTTCCGGCGGCCTCCCCGCGAAATGGTACCCCACCGACGACGGGCTCTGGCAGTGGAAAGGGGACACCTCCAGCGATGAAGTCAACGGGCACATCTACTCGGTGGCCCTGTTTCACGACCTCGTCGCGCAGGGCCCCGAGAAGGAGCGCGCCCGCGAGCACATCGCGCGCATCGCCTCGCACATCCTCGAGAACGGCTGGGTATTGCGCGATATGGACGGCAAACCCACCCGCTGGGGACGCTGGGATCCCGAATACCTGTTGACCCCGTACGGTTTTGAAGCGCGCGGGCTGAACGGCATGGAAGCCCAAACCTACATGATCACCGCCCACGCGCTGACCGGCGACGCCAAGTTTGCCGAGGGCCTCGAGCAACTGCTCCAATGGCGCTACCACAAGTATACGGTTCGCCAGAAGCTCACCTTCCCGCCGGATGTGGTGGTGCCCTGGGACGACGAGCTCGCATTCCGCTGCTACCATCCCCTGCTCACGTATGCCCAGGACCCCGCGCTGCGCTCGATCTACCTGCGCAGCCTCGAGCGGAGTTGGGAAGTGATGCGCATGCAGCACGTGCCGTTCTTCAATTACATCTACGGCGCGCTTTCGGGCAACGATTGCGAGGAAGAGCAGGCCGCGCAGCACCTGCGTGAATGGTCGCTCGACACGATCAACCACAGCTACACGAACTCTCACCGGAGCGATCTCCATCCCCAACCCGGCTACGTCGCGTATTGCGGCGGCACGCGGGCCATCTCTCCCCGTGAAACGGAGGCCAAAGGAGGCAGCCGTAACGCGCTGGGATACGACGGACGCGGCGGCGGCAGAAGCGTCACCCCGCCGCTCGGCTGGCTCGAGGATTACTGGATGGGCCGGTATTACGGGTTTATCGCGGCTCCCACCGTTGCCGACCCGGCCCTGATTACCGTGGACTCCGGTCCGCTCCGCCAGCTGGGCGCCGCGCCGTATGACGGGCCGCCCCGTCCGGCGGGGCTCATCCCCGGCAGACCCTAGGCGCGTATCCGCACCCGCGGTCCGGCGGCGCCGTGGCCCCGGCAAAGCGTGAACGCCCCCGGCGGACGGCGAACGATGCCAGCGGGACGGCTCCGGCGCGTCGGCCGGGCCGGATCAACTTGATCTGACGCCGGTACCGTGCTAAAGTTGAGGCCCAGACGGGCCCCGAATCTTCAGAGGGAACCGGTGTATTACGACGTCCTGATTCGGCCCGCCGGCCATCGAGAGATGGGGTTGGATCCAGCCTTCGAACGCCCGTTGTGATGAGGGAATGCCAGATGTAGCGGCATTATCTACCGGCGCAGCTCAGGCCAAAGGGGCGGACTCTACGGAAATTGCAGTACACAGGGCGACGTGTGCGTTGTGCTGAACCCGCCGTGCCGCTGAGAACGGTATCGAGGGGAACAGGAGGTTCGGAGTGGGACACATTAAGGAGGGGGAGGTCGCCGTCGACGAGTCGGAGATTCTGGACCTCGTTGGCCGTCACAATCCCGATTGCGGCGGATTGATGGCCATCCTCGAGGAGATTCAGGCGGCGTATGGCTATCTTCCCGAGGCGGCCCTGCGCCTGGTCGCGAACGCCACGAACCGATCGCTGGTCGACGTCTATGGCGTGGCCACGTTCTACCGCTCGTTCAGTCTTCATCCCCGCGGCCGGCATCACGTGTGCGCGTGCCTGGGAACGGCCTGCCATGTGCGCAATGCCCCCTCGATTGTGGAAGAACTCGAGCGCCAGCTCGGCATCAGGGCGGGCGAAACCACCTCCGACCGCGAATTCACCCTCGAAACCGTGAACTGCCTCGGCGCCTGCGCCCTGGGCCCCATCGTCGTCGTAGACGGCAAATACTATTCCAAAGTCGACGTGGCCGCCGTCAAACGAATCCTGGACGACGCCCGCACTACGCCGGAACAAGTGGATTTGTCGAGCGCGCCCGCCTCGGCCTGACCGGACGCCCACGCGCCGATACCCGTGAGGAATTGCCTGCTCATGCGACTGAGTTCTCTCGATGCCTTCCACAGATTCCAATCGAGTCTCTCCGATGCTCACGATACCAAGGGCGCAACCATCGTCATCCCGGCGGGAACCTGCGGCCGGGCAAGCGGCGCCGACGCCCTGATCCGCGCGGTGCGCGAGGAAGTCCTGCGAAACGGATTCGCGGACCAGGTGCGCGTGCGCGTCACGGGATGCCACGGGTTCTGCGAGATGGAACCCTCGCTGCTCATCGAACCGGCGGGCACGTTCTATCCGAAAGTGGACGTGGCCGACGCGGAACGAATCGTGAAAGCGACGGCCCGCGGCGAGATTGTGGAAGAGTTCGTGTGGCTCGATCCGGTGAGTGGGAAACCGGTGCCCCGCCAGAACGATGTGCCCTTCTTCAGCAAACAGCTTCGTACGATTCTCTCCCGGAATGAACTGGTCGATCCGCTGCACGTGGAAACCTACATCGCCCACGGCGGCTACGCGGCCCTCGTTAAGGCGCTCGAAATGGGCGACCCGAACTGGGTGCTGCAGGAAATCAAGGCCTCGGGCCTGCGCGGGCGCGGCGGCGCGGGATTTCCGACCGGGCTGAAATGGGAACTGCTGGCGAAACAGCCCAACGACCGCGGCAAATACCTCGTCTGCAACGCCGACGAGGGCGACCCGGGCGCGTACATGGACCGCAGCGTGCTCGAGGGCAACCCCCACAGCATTCTGGAGGGCATGATGCTCGGCGCATTCGCCACCGGCGCCACCGAAGGCATCATGTACATCCGCAACGAGTACCCCCTGGCCATCAAACACGTGTTGTCCGCGCTGGAGCAGGCACGCGAACTCGGCCTTCTCGGCCAGGACATCCTGGGCACGGGGCGCGCGTTCGATATCCAGGTGATCCAGGGCGCCGGCGCGTTCGTGTGCGGCGAGGAAACGGCGCTGATTCATTCCATCGAAGGCAAGATGGGCGAGCCCCGGCAACGCCCCCCCTTCCCCATCCAGAGCGGCATCAACGGCCGGCCCACCGCCATCAACAACGTCGAAACCTGGGCCAACATCCCGGCAATCATCGCCGGCGGCGCCAAGGCGTTCGCCCAAACGGGCACCCCCGGCAACTCCGGCACGAAGATCTTCAGCCTGGTGGGCAAGATCAAGAACACCGGCCTCGTCGAAGTCCCCATGGGCACGACCATCAACACGATCGTGTACGAGATCGGCGGCGGCCCGGCAGCGAAGGCCCGGATCAAGGCCGTGCAGACCGGCGGCCCGTCCGGAGGCTCCATTCCCGCGCACATGTTCGACCTGCCCATCGATTACGACAGCCTCGCCAAGGCGGGTTCCATCATGGGTTCCGGCGGCATGATCGTCATGGACGAAAACACCTGCATGGTGGACATCGCCAAGTACTTCATGGGCTTCCTGAAAAGCGAATCCTGCGGCAAGTGTTTCACCTGCCGCAAGGGCACCCAGCGGATGTATGAACTCCTCGACGACATCTCCTCGGGACGCGGCACGCTCGCGCACATCAACCTGCTCGAAGAACTGGCGTTGACGGTCAGAGACACCACCATGTGCGGGCTGGGCCAGACCGCCGCAAATCCGGTTCTGAGCATGCTCCGCCACTTCCGCGAGGAATGCCGGCGCCACGTGACGGAAAAACGCTGCGACGCGTTCGTCTGCGGCGAACTCGTGGGCGCCGCGTGCCAGATGGCCTGTCCGCTCGAGACGCCCCCCTGGCGCTATGTCGCGCTGATCGAGAAGGGCCGGTACGAGGAAGCCTACCAGGTCATCCGGGACGCCAACCCCTTCCCGGCCGTGTCGGCGCGCGTCTGCGACCGGAAGTGCGAACGCCGCTGCAAACTCGGAACCACCGGCGGCGAGCCCGTAGCCATTCGCGCCCTGAAGCGCTTCGTCACCGATCGAATCGACACGTCGGCCTACAGGCCGGTATCCCGCCCGCTGGGCGAAGATCAGGCGGCGAACGTGGCGGTTGTGGGAGCCGGCCCCGCGGGCTTGTCCGCGGCGCACTATCTTTCGCTCCTCGGCCACAACGTGACGGTTTTCGAAGCGGAGAAGACTCCCGGCGGCATGCTGACAAGCTGCATTCCCGCCTACCGGCTGCCCCGCGACATCGTGCACCAGGAGATCGAGACGCTCACCGGCGACTCCGTCACGCTGAAATGCGGCGTCACCCTGGGACGCGACATGACCATCGACAGCCTCTTCGAGGAGGGGTTCCAGGCCGTGTTCCTGGCCATGGGCGCCGACAAGAGCTGGCATCTGGGGCTCGAGGGAGAGCATCTCGACGGCATCCATTCCTCGATGGCGTTCCTCAAAGCCTTCAACCTGAACGGTGAAGAACTGGCCCACGGCCGCGTGGCCATCATCGGCGGCGGCAACTCGGCCGTAGACGCGGCGCGCGTGGCGATCCGCCAGAAGGGCGTCGAGAGCGTGACCCTGCTGTACCGGCGCACCTGTGGCGAAATGCCCGCTTACGCCGAGGAAGTCGACGCGGCCATTGAAGAGGGCATACGGCTCGAAACCCTGGTCTCCCCCGTCCGAATTCGCTACATCGACACGGCCATGAAGGAAGGCGTGCAGGTCGAAACCCTGGTGCACCCGGTGAAGATCTACGCCCAGGACGGCCAGCTCTCCGGCATCGACTGCGTCCGCAACACCCTGGGCGACATCGACGCCAGCGGCCGCGGCCGTCCGGTCCCCCTGCCCGGCACCGAGTTCCACCTGCCACTGGATACCCTGATCGTGGCCATCGGCGAGCGGCCCGACAGCGAATGCCTCGCCGGCATGGGCATCAATATCGAAAAGGACGGCCGGGTCGCGGTGGACCCCGATAC
>JAAYAQ010000377.1 GCA_012719295.1 Candidatus Hydrogenedentota bacterium
GATGCCGCGCACCGGCACGACGTCTTCGCGCTTCGCGGAACCGACGGGCAGCCGTATCTCTTTCCTCCCGCGGACGCGCCCATCGTGATACCGGAGCGCCCGGAGGACCCGAAACGCCTGCCCGAGACCGAGCGAGGCCACTGGTGGGACATTGAATTCGCGGGATGGCGGGTCGAAAAGGCGCCGATGCCCGTATCGCCGGGAGACGGCCCCGCCGGCAAGCGCGTCATCCTGCTCAAAGCGGGCGATCACCCTTACTGGACCGCCTACGTGCGCGGGTTTCATGTGATCGCCGAGGCGTACGGGATGCAGACCAAGGTGTTCAACAGCAACTGGAACGTCGATCTCCAGGCGCAGCAAACAGATCAGGCCATCAACGAGCATCCGGACATGATCATCTTCGCTCCGGTGGACGCCACGGCCTGCACCCCGCTCCTCCGCAGAATCCACGGCGCCGGCATCCCGTGCGTTACCTCCAACACCATCCCCTGCGACGAGGCCATGAGGTATTGCCTGGCGTGGACCGGTCCCGACGACTGGGGCCAGTTCCGCATGCTCGCCCGGTCCTTTGCCGACGCGCTGGGCAGGAGCGGCGGCTACGCCATCGTGCGGCACATGCCCGGCAGTTCGTGTTTCTTCTCCCGCACCTACGCGCCCATCACCGAACTCCGCGAATACGCGCCCGGTATGAAACTGCTGGCCATGGACACGGCCAACCTCGAAGCCGATGCATCCCTGCAACTGGTGTCGGCCTGGATCACCAAGTTCGGAGATGAATTGAAGGGACTCATCCTGGCGGATGACGGATTCGAGCTGACTGGAACACTGGAAGCGGTGAAGAAAGCGGGACGAACCGACCTCGTCATCGTCGCGGCGGGAAACAGCAAAACCGGCATGGACTCGGTAAAGGCCGGAGAAACCCTCGCGCTCACCTGCCAGTCGGCCGAGGGAGACGGCGCGCTCGCGGTGCATACCGCCGCACGGTGGTTTCAGGGAGAGCCGATTCCCCCCGTGACCTATCTGCCCAAACACATCATCACCCGGGAGAATGTCGACGGGTTCATGCCCGCACAATGGTAATCGAGGACAGACGCGGTCGCTGGGTGTAACCCGCACTCCGCGCCAGGGAGCCAGGACATGCTGCACGATCCAAGCCACTATGAACCGCCCGCGGTCGTCGAGGAAATCCGCCTGCCCGCCCGGGACAAGGCCGTCCTGCGCGCTCTGGCGGGCGAGGTCGCGGAGATCGCCGCCCTCCCCGTGCACGAGGAAAAGGCGGCGCTCTGGCGCCGATTGAATGACCTCGACAGCGCCCGCCCCATGGTGTGGGTCAACGAGATCTGCTGGAACGAGATGAACGTCGGCGACGAGCTTACACTGCGCACGCGGCATCCCTGGGCGCAGGACCAGGAACGCGGTCTCCGGCGGCTCCTCTACCAATGGCGCCACCTTCCCGGCGACATGATCGTCGACGGATTCTTGACGTGCCCTCTGGCCATTCACAGCACCGATTTCGGCATCATCGAAGATGTGGACACCATCAAAATGGACGAGACGAGCGACATCTGCTCGCGCCATTTCAAGATCCTCATCAAGGAACCCGAAGACATCCAGAAGATCCGCATGCCTGTCGTCACCCATGACGAAAAGGCCACCGAAATCCGTTATCAGGCCATGTGCGAGGTTTATGATGGCATCATGCCCGTCAGGAAATCCGGACAAACCCACATCTGGTTCACGCCGTGGGACTACCTCATCCGATGGTGGGGGGTTCAGGAAGCCATGCTCGACATCATTGCGCGCCCGGATATGGTGCACGCGGCCGTCGACCGCATGGTCGACGCCTGGATGGCCGAGCTGGATCAGTTCGTCGAGCAGAACCTGCTTTCCCTGGACTGCAACAATACCCGCGTCGGCTCAGGAGGATACGGGTATGTGAGCGCCTTGCCAGGGCCCCGCTTCGAGCCGGAACACGTGAAGCCGCACAACATGTGGGGCTGTTCGAACGCCCAGATCTTCTCCGACGTCTCGCCGGACATGCACTGGGCATTTGCTGTCGAGCACGACCTGCGCTGGCTCACACGCTGGGGCCTGACCTACTATGGTTGCTGCGAACCGCTCGACGGGAAGATCGACATGCTCCGGCGCATCCCCAACCTCCGCAAGATCTCCGTCAGCCCCTGGTGCAACCCGGAGCGGGCCGTCAACGAAATCGGCAGGGACTACGTCATAAGCCACAAGCCCAATCCCGCCATTCTCGCCGAAACCCAATGGGATCCCGTTCAGGCGAGAAAGAACATCCGCGCCTTTCTCGACGCGGCCGGGGGGCAATGCCACGTCGAACTCATTATGAAAGACGTCTCCACCGTGCGCTATCATCCCCAGCGATTATGGGAATGGACCGCGCTCGCCATGGAAGAGGCGGAACGCTGACCGGGCGGCATCTGGCCTGCGCGGACATCAGGGAAGCAGCGTCAGCTTGATGTTCCGGAACATGATGGGCCCGCCTTCGCTCTGCAGGCCGATGTACCCCTTCGCGGGAACCTGCATGCCGGTCGCCTTGTTCTGAAGCTGGCCGTTCACACGCAGTTCAAGCGTGTCGCCTTTGCAGGTGATCTCGTATGTGTTCCATTCGCCCGGTTTCTTCTCGCTGCTGGGGTTCTGGCGGGATGCGACCCGGAAAAACTCGCCGGCAGGACGCGTGTTCTCGTTGAAATCACAGCCCATTCCGACGACGTCCCCGGCCTGTTCATGTTTCAACTGCGCTTCCATGCTCAACGGCCAGACCTTGTCTTCCCCGCTGATGCGCACGAGCACGCCGCTGTTGGCGGGCTCGCCGGGCCACCGCCACTCCACGACGAGCTTAAAATTACCGTATTCCTGTTTCGTGCGCAGGTACCCGAACGGCTCGCCTTTGCACCAGATCGCGCCGTCGCGAACGTCCCACACGGTCTTCGGGTCAACGTCCGGATCCTTCAAATACATGTGCCAGCCATCCAAATCCTTCCCGTTGAACAGTGGAACGGCCGGACCGGCGACCGTGTCCGCCGCCTGCCCCGCATTCGCGTTTGCCAGACATCCAACTACAACCCAACCTGAAACCATCGCAAGCACGACCATGCGTTTCATGAGCAGTCTCTCCTGTGGCACATTTGGTTGTCCGATGCCCGGCAGTAATGCTCTCCGGGAACTTCGCCGCCAGGCAGCATAACCCCGAATCCTTCCGGCTTCAAACAAAGTCCCGCCTGCCCAAATCGATGCGGCAACGCATCGAAGTCCCCTGCGGGGCCGTCCGGCGTGGGATCACGCGCGCCAGGCGGGCGGTTGTTTCACGAACTGCCCTTCGATACCATCGGGCTCACAGAGTTGGAGGAGGGCATGGCGATGAATCGAGGACTCATGGTGCGCATCGGACTGTTGGCGCTGGCGCTGCACTTCGGATTTCTGGCGGCCGCCGGCGAGGACACGCCCGGACTCGCGACAGAGTGGCGCTATCCCTGGCCGCGGGAGAACCAGATTGTCCTCGACGGCGTATGGAACGTCGCCTGGACGGATCCGGACGCCGCAACCACCCTGCCTGAGGGACTGGATGCGCTTGACTGGTTTGAGGCGGAGCTGCCCGCCGAGGCGCACTGGGCGCTGTACCGCGCGGGCAAAGCGCCGCACCCCTACGCAGGCCAGAACGCCGCGGCAATGCGCTGGGTCGAGGACAAGTCCTGGTGGTACCGGAAACGCTTTCACGTTCCACCGGACTTTCGCGCCGAGCACATCCGCCTGTGCGCGGAAGGTACGGACTACTACGGCCACTATTGGCTGAACGGCATCTATCTCGGTCGAGGCGAGGGCGCGTTCGGCAACACCCGGTTTATCGTGCACAACCTCCGGTTCGGTGAAAAGAACGAAATCGTCGTGCGCGTGGACTGCGCCGGCTACAAGCTTGGAAAAGAAGGCGGCGCGGCCCCGGCGTCCCTCGTTAAGTCCGAGTTGTGGTCGGGCTGGAAGCTGGGCGCCTACGACATGAACACCGTCGGGCTGTGGCAACCCCTCCGGCTGCTCTCAAACGATTTTCCGTGCCTTGAACGGCCGTTTGTCCGCACGACCGGGCTCGGGGACGACGCGGCCCGCATACGCGCCACGGTCGAGCTCCTCACCGTGCGCGAGGGCGAGGCCGCGTGCGACGTGACGGTCAGTGTGTCCGCGGACGGGGCCCCGGCCGGCGTGGCTACGCACACGGTATCCGTGACGCCCCGCCCGGGCCTGAATCTGGTCGAGCTCGACCTCGACGTTCCCCATCCGCGGCTGTGGTGGCCGGTGGGCATGGGCGGACAGCCGATGTACCAGGCAGAGCTGCTCCTGCGACGGGGCGAAACCGTGCTTGACCGTCTTGTCGTGCGCTTCGGCATCCGCACCATCGAACGGAAACAACGGATGCCGGTCCGCCACGAGTACGCGGACAACGGCTGGGTGTTTCACATCAACAACCGTCCGTTCTTTGTTAAAGGGATGAACTGGATGCCCATCGATGCCCTGGCGGATGTGCGTCCCGAGCAGTACGAATGGGCGCTTTCCATGGCGCGCGACGCGGGCATCCAGATGATCCGGGTCTGGGGCGGCGGCATCATCGAACCGGACATCTTCTACGAGTACTGCGACCGGTTCGGCATCCTGGTCTGGCAGGACTTTCCGCTCACCTGCGGATGGCGCGCGGCCGGGGTGAATCGCGAAGTGTGGAAGAACACGGTTCAATGGGCCATTTTCCGGCTCCGCAACCATCCGTCGCTCGCGTTCTGGTGCGGGGGGAACGAGTTTCCTCCCGACCACGAGGCGAACGCGGACCTGGTGGGCCTCTGCCGCAGATACACGCGAATCCTGGATGGCACCCGCCCCTTCATGGCGGCCTCGCCCGACGAGGGCGACATCCATGGATACCCCCAATGGGATGCTTCGTGGGGCTGGCGCAGCGACCTCAACAGCGCGCCGTTCGTCAGCGAATGGGGCAGCCACGGGATGCCGTCGTATCAGACGTACACCGAAATTGTCCGGGAGGCGGAGCTGAAAACCCCCATGGGGCCGGTCCTACTGAAAATGGACGAGAAACTCATGGCGGAACAGTTTCCCGACATCACCTATCACTGGGTGGAATTCCTGCCCAGCCGCCTGCCCCAGATGTTGTCGCGAGGATCCGCATTCGACAATCTCGCCCAGGCGGATCTCGAACGCTTCACCGAGGCCGTTGCCGCGGGGGCGGGCGAATTCTACAAGATCTCCGCCGAGGCGGCCCGCCACGCCTATCCCACGAACGGGGGGCTGCTCTTCTGGGTCTGGAAACGCCCCTGGCCCGTCGTGGCCATTCAGATCGTCGACGGTTTTGGCCAGCCCTCCCAGGTTTACTACGAGGTGAAACGGGCGTATTCCAGTCCATGGCCCTGTCTGCAGCCCCCGCACCTCAACTACGTCGCGGGGGAACCGGTCACGATGCCGGTGCATGTGCTGACGGACCGCCCGCTCGACGGCGGCCTGCGCGTACATGCCCGCCTCGTGGGCAGCGACCTGACAACGCGCCGCGATTGGAAGGCTCTGCCGATTGAGGCAACATCGATGGGCGACGCCGGCTCGTTGACCGAGGCGGCGCCCGGGCCGGAGCTGGCGTTCGAGGTTCCGGACGATGCGGCGAGGGCCTTCTTCTTTGTCGTGCTGGAATTGACAGACGCGTCAGACTCCGTGGTCGCCCGAAATGTGTACACCTTCCGGTGTCCGCCCCAGCTGGAGGATGCGGCATTCCGGGCCGCGTACCGGGAGAAACCGGCGCCCGGCCTGATGCTCACCGACGGCCCCTGGATGCGGCCGCAGGTGGCCGCCTTCGACACGCAGCTTTCGGTGGCGCTGTTGCGCTCGGAGCGGGAATCGGACCGGCGGGCTACCCTCGAAGCGGAGGTGTGCAATACCGGCGCGCGGCCGGCGGTCATGACTCGCATTCATGTTCCGGGGAATCTCCGCTACGTGGCCGACGATGCCGGATTCTGGCTCGAGCCGGGCGAACGCCGGAAGGTCCGTCTGCGCATTCGCATCCCCGAAGGCCAGACCGAGACGCCCTTCACCGCCGTTGCCCGGGCCTGGAATGCGCCCGACGCCGTTGCGCAGCCATAAACCGGGAACCCTGAGCCCGCCGCCCCGTGTTGCAACGCCTTCACGGGCCGGGCCATAATCGCCGCGCTGGCCATGCCTGCGGCGCAAGACAACCACGCAATCGCGCACTAACGCCGGATGACCCTGTGCGGATCCGGCAGGCGGAGGAGTTCGTATCATGCCTTATCTGAGCATTCCGGTTTTCCTCGCATCCCTGCTCGCCGGAAACGCGGTCCAACCGTTTCCCCCTGAAATCACGGAGTTTATCCCCTATCAGAACAACCCCGTGTTTCAGCCCGGCGGCCCGGAATGCTGGGACGCCGCCATCCGTGAGCGCGGCTGGATTCTCCGAGAAGACGGCGCCTATCACCTCTGGTACACCGGCTACCAGCCCGGGGATGCCCAGACCATGAAACTGGGATACGCGACCTCCCCCGACGGCATTTCGTGGACCCGCCATCCCGGAAACCCCATCTATTCCGAGCACTGGGTGGAAGACATGATGGTCGTGAAACTCGGCCCGACGTACTACATGTTCGCTGAAGGCAAGGACGACCAGGCCCACCTGCTGACCTCCGCCGATCGCCTGCATTGGACCCGCCAGGGGGTCATCGACATCCGCAAAGTGAACGGCGAACCGCTCGAACCGGGCCCCTTCGGCACGCCCGCGGCGTTGTATGAAGACGGAACCTGGTACCTCTTCTACGAGCGCAATGACGAAGCCGTGTGGGTGGCCACCTCGAAAGACCTGCGCGTGTGGACCAACATCCAGGACGAACCCGTGCTCCGGCCCGGTCCGGAACCGTACGATGTCACCATGATCGCGCTCAACCAGATTGTGAAACACAACGGCCGCTACTACGCCTACTACCACGCCACGTGCCCGGAAAATGGGCGGGACCGCTGGACCATGTGCGTCGCGGCATCGCCCGACCTGGTTCACTGGGAGAAGTATGCCGGAAACCCCATCATTGCGCCGGACCACTCGAGCGGCATTCTGGTGCACGACGGCCAGCAGTATCGCATGTACACCATGCACCGCGCCGTGGACCTCTTCTTCCCGAAAACGGTCGCGTCCGGCAACGCGGCCTCCGGCACCCAGGAGAATCCAGCGAGATAGTCGTTGCCTGCACGGAAGCCGGCCGCTCCCCGGCGCGCTGCATCCGACTTGCGGCGGCGCCTTCGGCCAGCGCATAATCGCGTTCAAGGCTGGGTCGTTTCCCAATTCGGGGGACAGGGTGACGCCGCCCGCGCGAAGTTGCCCGTCGCCACGCAAGCTGCGCAGGACCACTGGTATTTCCCGACGGTGTTCAGGATGAACCCTCCTTCACGGGATCCCGTGCGGGGAAACGCGCCCCAGGTGGCGTAGTCCGCGGATTTCCGCTCAGGGCCGCGGCAACGCCAGAAACTATCTACCAAGGAGTAGCTGCAATGTGCCCGGATCCCTTGACTCCCTATGGCAACAGGCCGATGGTCACGCCCATCGTCAATGCCGTGAATTATGAATACGCGTCTTTTGAAGTGTTGCGCCAGATCACCGACGGCGAAATGGACGGGTACACCTATCACCGCGACGACAATCCCACCGTCCGGAAAGTCGAACAGCTCCTCGCCGCGATGGAAAACGCGGAGGACTGCATCGTCTGCACTTCGGGCATGGCGGCCTGCACCCTCGTCTACCTGACCTACCTGAGCGCCGGCGACCATGTGATCCTGTTTCATGACATTTACGGCGCGCATTACAAGGTGTCGCTGATTCTCGAGCGGATGGGCATCAACATCACGTGGCTCGACGCCGACGACAGCGCGGGCGTCAAGGCCCATATCCGTCCCGAGACAAAGATGATCCTGCTCGAAACGCCGAGCAATCCCCTGTGCAAAGTGGTCGATATCGCCGGCATCCGGAAAGCCGCCGGCCGGGAAGACATCCTGGTATGCGTCGACAACACGTTTGCGACACCCTACCACACGCGCCCGCTCGAACTCGGCGCCGACCTCGTCATTCACAGCGCGACCAAGGGGCTGGGCGGCCACAACGATCTCATGGCGGGCGCGATCGCCGCGTCTAAAGAACACTACAACAACCTCTGGTTCACCCGCCAGGCAATTGGAACCACCCTCGACGCCTATTCGGCCTCCCTGCTGGAACGCGGCCTGAAAACCTTCGAATTGCGGGCCGAAAAAATGGCCAGCAACGCCATGACCATCGCCCAACACCTCGAGGGACACCCCAAGATCTCCCGCCTGTTCTATCCGGGCCTTCCCTCGCACCCCGGCCACGAAATCGCCGCGCGCCAGATGCACCGCGGTTTCGGCGGCATGATGTCGTTCGACGTCGGGCACGACCAGGAAGACGCCAAGAAGTTCATCTGCTCGCTCAAGCGCATCTATCACGCCGTGAGCCTGGGCTCGACGGAGTCGCTGATCTGCATCCCCCATCTGACCACCATGCTCTATCTCCCGGAGGAACGCCGCTCGGTGTTCGGAGTGCGCCCCAACACGGTCCGACTCTCCGTCGGCATCGAACCGCCGGACGTCCTGACCAAGGACATCCGTCAGGCCCTGGCCAACCTCTAGCATGTCCGCTGCCGCGGTCGCGGCTCCGAAAGGTTGACGTTCGTCCCGCCATTCTGGCCAAATGTCCAGGAAGACCGGGAGGCGGCCGAAACGCCGTGTCCCGCTTCCGCCGCGCGCAACAGCCGGTCGTTGACCATGTTTGGAAAAGCAACCACGATGCACGAGGGATGGACATGAGCTTCACGATGAATCGCCGGGGATTTCTCCAGGCCGCCGCCGCTTCGGCGGCGTTGTCGGCGCTGGGCGCCGATGCCGTGGATGTCGTCAGCCAGAAGACGTGGCGCGCCGGCCTGATCGGGTCGGGCTGGTATGGCAAGAGCGACCTCTTTCGACTGATGCAGGTGGCGCCCGTCGAAGTCATTTCCATCTGCGACGTCGATGCCCAGATGCTCCAGGGCGCCGCGGATCTGATCAGCCAGCGCCAGAAATCGGGGAAGACGCCGCGCACCTACCGCGATTACCGAGAGATGCTCGCCGAAAAAGACCTCGACATCGTGCTCATCGGCACCCCGGACCACTGGCATGCCCTCACCATGATCGCCGCCGTCGAAGCCGGCGCCCATGTCTACGTCCAGAAACCCACGTCCGTCGACGTGCGCGAAAGCGAGGCCATGCTGGACGCCGCGCGGCGGCATAACCGCGTCGTCCAGGTCGGCATGCAGCGCCGAAGCACCCCCCATCTCATTGAGGCCAAGAAAAACATCGTCGACGCGGGCCTGCTGGGGAAGGTCGCCTATGTCGACATGTGCTGCTACTACCACATGCGCGCCAATGAGGCCCCCGAGCCTATTCCGGTGCCCGAGTTTCTGGATTACGACATGTGGACCGGCCCCGCGCCCCTGCGCCCCTACGACCACCTGCCGCATCGGGGCTGGTGGCGCGCGTTCATGGAATACAGCAACGGGATCGTCGGCGACATGGGCGTCCATATGTTCGACGCCGTCCGGTGGATGCTTGGACTCGGCTGGCCCAGGAGCATTGCGTCTTCCGGCGGCATCTACATGCAGAAGGGATCGGCGGCCACCACGAGCGACACTCAGGCTGCAACGTTCACCTACGACGATCTTACCGTGGTATGGCAGCACCGCTCCTGGGGCGACGCACCCGACCCGGCATACCCCTGGGGATTCATTCTCTACGGCGACAAGGGCACGCTCAAAGGCAGCATCAACAGCTACGATTTCATCCCCCGCGGCAAGGGAGAACCCATCCACAAAGACGCCGTGTTCGAACGCGAACAGTACCCCGAGGATCTGACCGAAGAGGGCATCGAACTGCAGGCCGCCCCCGCGACCCGGCGTCATATGCTCGATTTCGTGACCGCCATCGAAACCGCCGCACGGCCGGTCGCCGACATCGAGGAAGGATACATTTCCTCGGCAAGCTGCATCCTCGCCAACCTCGCCATGAAGACGGGCAGGACCCTTGTGTACGACCCGGTGAAGCGGGAAATCTCCGGTGACCCGGAAGCCACGAAACTGCTCCTGCGCCCCTATCGAAGCCCCTGGAAGCATCCGGCGGCGTGAATTCTCCGGACAGGCGCGCGATGCGCCAGGCCTGACGAACTCCGGTCACGCGGGAACTCAGGTCCCCGCAGGCAGGAAGAACACGGCTCGTCCCGTTTTCTCCGGGCGCCGTCTTACCGCCGCGAGCCGCCCAGGATCCCCCCCAGCACGCCGCGCAATATGGTTTGCCCGACCTTGCTCCCGACGGTACGGGCGGCCTGTTTGGCGAACGTCTCCACCATGCCCTGGCGGCGTTTGGTGCCCCAGAGCAGGTCTTTGATCATGCCGCCGCGTTCGGCGGCCTTTTCGGCCTCCGCTTCCGGAGGACGGGATTCCTCCGCTTTCTCCGAAGTCCGCCGGCCCAGGATCTCGTACGCCGATTCGCGGTTCACCGGCGTGTCGTACCGCGCGCCAACGGGACTGCGCGCGATGACGGCGGCCCGTTCTTCCGGGGTGATTGCCCCCATCCGGCAGCGCGGCGGGCAGATCAGCGTGCGCTCGACCGGCATCGGCACGCCCTTCTCCTGCAAGGTGGAAACCAGCGCTTCGCCCACCCCGAGCTGTGAAATCACCCCGGCCACGTCCAGCTTCGGGTTGGCGACGAAGGTTTCGGCGGCGGTCTTTACCGCTTTCTGGTCACGGGGCGTGTACGCACGCAGCGCATGCTGAATCCGGTTTCCAAGCTGTCCGAGGATCTCGTTCGGCACGTCGTCGGGGAATTGCGAGCAGAAATAGACGCCCACGCCTTTGGACCGGATGATGCGGACAACCTGTTCCACCCGCTGCCGCAACACCGCCGGCGCGTCGTCAAACAGCAAATGCGCTTCATCAAAAAAGAACGCCAGTTTGGGCTTGTCGAGGTCGCCCACTTCGGGAAGGTTCTCGAACAGCTCCGACAGCAGCCACAGAAGCAGGCTGGAGTAGAGCCTCGGCTTCAAAACGAGCTGGTCCGACGACAGGATATTGATGATGCCCCGGCCGCTGAGATCGGTGCGCATCAGGTCGGTGAGTTCCAGCGCAGGTTCGCCAAAAAGCGATCCCCCGCCTTCCCGCTCCAATCCCAGCAGCGCCCGCTGAATGGCGGCCACCGACGGCGAACTCACCAGACCGTACACTTTCGAGATCTCCTTGCGTTCTTCCGCAACGAACGTGAGCAGCGCGCGCAGATCGTCCAGGTCGAGCAGGAGCAGGCCCTGGTCATCGGCCAGTTTGAACGCGATCTCCAGCGTGCCCGTCTGGGTGTCGTTGAGTTCGAGAATCCGGGCCAGCAGGCTCGGGCCGATCTCGCTGACCGTCGTACGCACCCGGTGTCCGCTCGTGCCAAAGACGTCCCAGAACACCACCGGACTCGCCTCGCTGGCATAGTCCTCGATGCCGATTTGCGCCACGCGTTGCTGGAGCTTTTCGTTGGCCACTCCCGCCATCGCCAGCCCGGCGACGTCGCTTTTTACATCCGCAATGAAGACCGGCACGCCCAGCCGGGAAAAACCTTCGGCCAGCACCATCAGCGAGATGGTCTTGCCCGTGCCGGTGGCGCCCGCGATCAGCCCGTGCCGGTTGCCATACTTCGCCAGCAGGTTCACCTGCTGGTCGCCCTTGCCGACGAGAATCCTGTCCATCCAATACCTCCTCCGTGACATTCCGGCCAGACCCGTCTCGCGATGCGCCCGGACGCGGGACCTCGGGGGTTTGCCGGCCGGCTCACTTCGAGACGGCAGAGCACACAACGGTCCGGGGGCGGCGCCACGTGCGCATCATATCCCTATCGTCCGTTCCGCTGCCACCCTGCGCGCTAACCGGCGTAGTCCCCGGTGCACTGCCCGCGGACCTCCGGCGCCGCACCCGTCCGGAAAGACAGAGTTCACGCAGGGCGATAGGGTTTGGGGGTTCCCGGCATGGCCGCCCCCGCAGGCGGGGTTCCGCCCTCCCGTGCGGCCCATGCCCGTATCGATGCGTTGTAGACTACGCCTCTTCTTCGGCGCTGATGAAACGGTAGATTACGGCGCCGAGCACGGCGCCAACAATGGGCGCAACCCAGAAAAGCCAGAGCTGCGCCAGCGCCCAGTCGCCCACATAGACGGCAACGCCCGTGCTGCGCGCGGGATTCACCGACGTGTTGGTAACGGGGATGCTGATCAGGTGGATGAGCGTCAGACAGAACCCAATCGCCACCGGCGCCAGCCCTTGCGGCGCGCGCTTGTCGGTAGCGCCCAGAATCACGATCAGGAACATCATCGTCATGACCACCTCGCAGACCAGGGCGGACACCAGGCTGTACCCGCCGGGGGAATGCGCGCCGTAGCCGTTGGAGGCAAAACCGGCGGACGTCTGAAAACCCGCCGCCCCGCTGGCGATGACATACAGGACACCGCCGGCGGCGATGCCGCCCAGCACCTGCGCCACAATATACGGCAGCAGGTCCCGGGCCGGAAAACGCCCGCCTGCCCACAGCCCCACGGAAACCGCCGGGTTGAGGTGGCACCCGGAAATGTGACCGATCGCAAACGCCATGGTCAACACGGTCAACCCGAACGCCAGCGAAACCCCAAGCAGCCCAATCCCCACATCGGGAAACGCCGCCGCCAGCACGGCGCTGCCGCACCCCCCAAGCACCAGCCAGAACGTCCCGATGAATTCCGCGCCATACCGTCTCATCTTGTTCTCCTTTCGTTTACCCACAGATCAAAGACCGGCCTGCCATAAGTGCAGATGCGACCGATTCGCACGAAACGCGCCGTCGGCCGCACTACAACCGAAACCGGATACCGGCTCAACAACGGGAATCATGGCGCGCTGACACCTGCCAGCACCCTGCTCCTGCCGGACACGACGTTACTTCTGAGCGGCTGCCTTCTTGATAATGCCGATGATCGCCATCAAGAGCCCGCCGCCGACACCACCGCCGGCAATACTGCTGATGATGCTGCCGATATCCATGCCGCCACCGCTGGCGCCCGCCCCCAGCAGGGCCTGGAGTATCTGTCCGCCAACACCGCCCCCGACAATCCCGGC
>JAAYAQ010000378.1 GCA_012719295.1 Candidatus Hydrogenedentota bacterium
GTTCTCCGGGAGCGGCTGCGGCTCGAGCTCCGCCGCCGGGTCAGCGTACGGGGCGGGATTTCCCTCCAGGCGGGCCAGTGCACGGTCGTGGCGCTCGTGGGGCCGACGGGCGTGGGTAAGACCACGAACCTGGCGAAGCTGGCGGCGCAGTTTGCGGTCCGGGAACGGCGTCAGGTCGCCCTGGTGACCGCCGACACGTACCGCGTGGCGGCGCCGGACCAGTTGCGCGTCTATGCGGACATCATTGGCCTGAGCATGATGGTGGTGAACGAGCCGAAGGAGATGCGCGCGGCCTTGAAGGAGTTGCGCGGCTGCGACCTGGTGTTGATCGACACGGCGGGCAGCAGCCAGTTCAACCGCGAGCAACTGGCGGAACTGCAGCGCATGATGGCGGCGGCCGGGCCGTCGGAGGTCCTGCTCGCGGTTGCGGCCAGCACGCCCCTCGAGGATTTGCGGAGCATTTGCGAGAATTTCGGACGGGTGAACCCGACCGCGCTGATGGTGACCAAGATCGATGAAGCCCGGCGATTCGGGACCCTGTGCGCAATTGCCCTCGAAACCGGGCTGCCGTTGAGTTATTTCAGTGTGGGACAGAATGTCCCGGATGATATTGTATTGGCGGAACCCGCGATGGTGGCGAACCTCGTACTGGAAGGCAGGGATGGAAGTGGCAGATCAAGCAGAACAGCTTCGTGAGTATGTGCGCGGCTCGAAGCGTCAGGCGCGCGTCTTGGCGGTCACGAGCGGGAAAGGCGGCGTCGGCAAGACGGGGACCAGCGTGAACCTGTCCATTGCGCTCGCGATGCGCGGGAAGGACGTGGTGCTGCTGGATGCCGATCTGGGGCTGGCGAATGTCGAGGTCCTGCTGGGCCTGAATTCGCTGTACAACCTGCAGCACGTGATCCATGGTGAGCGCAGGATGCCGGAGATCCTGGCCGACGGGCCGGGGGGCATCAAGGTGGTGCCGGGCAGCTCGGGCATCGCCAAACTCGCGGACCTGGGGCCGAACGCGCGCCAGCGGGTGATCGACGGGATGCAGGAGCTCCAGGATCGCGCGGATTTCATCCTCATCGACACGATGGCCGGGATCAGCCAGAACGTCGCGGGATTTGCCGCCGCGGCGGACGAGATCCTGCTCGTCGTCACGCCTGAACCGTCTTCGATTGTCGACGCTTATGCCATGGTCAAGACGATTCGTCTGATGCGCCACGACGCGGTCTTCAAGCTGGTCGTGAACATGGCGGCGACGGAGCACCAGGCGCGCGCGGTGGCCGGAAAACTCATGACCGTGTCACAGCAGTATCTCGGTCACAAACTGCTGTATCTGGGATACGTGCCGCGGGATCCGCACGTGTCGCACGGGGTGATGCAGGCGGTGCCCTTCCTGTTGAAATACCCGGCCGCGCCGGCGAGCAGGGCGATCGAGGCGCTGGCCACCAGCCTGATCAGCCAGCGCGACGCGGGCTCAGGGCGCGGCGGCGGATTTTTCCGGCGCTTCGCGGAAACGATCGGCCTGGCGAGCAACGCCTGAGTGCGTGCGCGGCGCCGTCCCCGGATGCGCCTGCTGGGAGACCGGGACCGCCTTGAGGCGGGGGATGGCGGCTATTTCGCGGCGCGTTTTGCGGCCAGGACGGCGTTTCGCATGAGCATGGCGATGGTCATGGGGCCGACCCCGCCGGGCACGGGCGTGATGGCGCGCGCTTTCTTGCAGGCCGCCTTGAAATCGACGTCGCCGACCAGGCGGTAGCCTTTGGGGCTGGCCGGATCCTCCACCCGGTTCACGCCCACGTCGATTACGACCGCGCCGTCCTTGATCATGCGTCCCTTGATGAACTCGGGCACACCCATTGCCGCGACCAAAATGTCGGCCTGTTTCGTGATGGCCGCGAGATTCCTCGTGCGGGAATGGCAGATGGTGACGGTGGCGTTGGCGCCCCGGGCCTTCTGGATGAGGAGCGCCGCGAGCGGTTTGCCGACGATATTGGACCGGCCCACGATGACCACGTGCTTGCCTTCGGGGCTGTTGCCCGTGCGGTTCAGCAGCTCCTGGCACCCGCAGGGCGTGCACGGCATCATGGCCGGTTCGCCGATCAGCAGCTTGCCCACATTGACGGGGTGGAAGCCGTCGGCGTCCTTGTCGGGATCGATGGCGGTGACGACCCGGTTCTCGTCCATGTGTTTCGGAAGCGGCGACTGTACGAGGAAGGCGTGGACCTTCGGATCCTGGTTGAGTTTCCTGACGAGGTTGAGCACGCGGCGTTCCGTGGCGTTGGCCGGGAGTCTGTGGACGAAGGAGAGCATGCCGAGTTCCTCGCAGGCGCGGGCCTTGCCCCGGACGTAGACATGGCTGGCGGGATCGTCGCCGACGAGCACGACGGCCAGGCCGGGCGTGATCCCGCGCTTCTTGAGGGCGTCAACCTCCGCCTTGACCTCAGCGCGGATCTGAGCGGCGATCTTCTTGCCATCAATGAGCCTGGCGCTTCTGGGCATGATTTCTTCTCCTTCGGCTGCGCGGCGCGAACGCGGGCAGGGACACGCGGTAAAGGGTTCCCGCGCGTGTCCGCCGCCGTTTCCGGCCGCAATGCATCAGAACAATCCGACAATCTTGCCTGTGTCGTCGATATCCACGCGGGTCGCCCCCGGAATGGACGGCAATCCCGGCATCATGATGATGTCGCCGCAATACGGAACGACAAACCCGGCCCCGGCCGCGAGCCGCACCTGCCGCACGAGCACGTGGAATCCCGACGGACGGCCCTTGAGGGCCGGATTGTCCGACAGCGACAGCTGGGTTTTGGCCATGCAGAGGGGGAGCGCGGCGAAGCCATGTTCCTCGAGCCAGGCGATGTCTTTCTGGGCGGCCGGCTCGTAGTCGACGCCCTCGGCGCCGTACATGGCCGTGGCGACCGCGTGGATCTTCTCCCGGATGCCGGCGTCCAACGGATACAGGAAGCGGAACGCGTTCGGGGCGGATTCGGCCGCCTCGATGACCTTCTCGGCAAGTTCGAGACCCCCGTCGCCCCCGCGGGCGTGGACGTCGCTGACGGCGACCGACCGCGCGCCGGCGTCGAGGGCGGCCTCCCGGACAAGGTCGATCTCCGCGGGCGTATCGGTCGGGAAGCGGTTGATGGCCACGACGCAGGGTACGCCGAATGCGGCCACGTTTTCGATCTGTTTGGCGAGGTTCGCGACGCCCCGGCGGATGGCGTCGAGGTTTTCCTCGCGCAGTTTGGGGTCGAGGGGTTTCCCGGGGCGGATCGAGAAGTCGCCGCTGTGCATCTTGAGGGCGCGGATGGTGGCAACCACGACCATGGCATCCGGCCGGAGACCGCTGTACCGGCACTTGATGTTGACGAATTTCTCGGCGCCCATGTCGGCGCCGAATCCGCTCTCGGTCACCACATAATCGCTGAGTTTCAGGGCGAGGCGGTCGGCGAGGATCGAGCTGTTGCCGTGGGCGATGTTGGCGAACGGGCCCGTGTGAACGAGGACGGGCGTGTTTTCGGTGGTTTGCATGAGCGTGGGCATGAGCGCCTCGCGCAGGAGGACGGTCATGGCGCCGGCAGCCTGCAGGTCGTCCGCGGTCAGGGGGGCGCTGCTCCGGTCCTGGGCGATTACGACGTTGCCGATGCGCTTGCGCAGGTCGCGCAGGCCCTCGGTGAGCGCGAGCAGCGCCATCAGTTCGCTGGCCACCGTGATGTCGAATCCGGACTCGCGCGGCACGCCATGGGGCTTTCCGCCGAGGCCCACGACGATGTTTCGCAGGGCGCGGTCCGAGACGTCGACGACGCGCCGCCAGGTCACGGCATGGGGATTGATCCCGAGGGCGTTCCCTTGATGGAGGTGGTTGTCGATCATCGCGGCGAGGAGGTTATGAGCGATCTCGACCGCGTGGATGTCGCCGGTAAGGTGGAGGTTGAACTCCTCCATGGGCACAACCTGAGCATGGCCGCCGCCCGCGGCGCCGCCTTTGATGCCGAACGTGGGCCCCATCGACGGCTGGCGGAGACAGGCGAACGACCGCTTCCCGAGCTTGTTGAGACCGAGGCTGAGGCCAATCGTGGTGACGGTCTTGCCTTCGCCGAGGGGCGTGGGGGTGATGGCGGTGACGTCGATGTATTTGCCGTTGGGGTTGTCGCGGAGGCGTTCGAGGGCGTCGAGCCGGATCTTGGCCTTGTAGCGTCCGTAGGGCTCGAGTTCGTCGTCCTGAATGCCGCAGCCGGCCGCGATATCGCCGATGCGTTTGAGCGGAGTCGCCTGTGCGATTTCCAGATCGCTTAACACGGTACCGGATGTCCTCATGCGTGGTTGTGTCGTGGAAACACTGTGAGCTTGCCGCCCTGTGGCGAACGAATATCCCCAGCCACCGGGCTGTATCATAGCCGAGCCCGCGAAAACCGGTCAAATCCCGAATCCCCGGAAAGGCACGAGGTGGACGGGGTGGACAGAGTAGACGGGTGGACGGATGGACGGCATCTTCTGAACGACCCCGTTTCAGGATCCCCGGAGGGTTAAGGCGCGTCCGGCCGCCCGTCAGGGTTGCCAGTTGCGGGCGGTGATAGCCGCTTCATCAAACACCGCGTGCATGATGGTCGTGCGGATGTTCGTGGTGTAGATGATGTGGATCTTCTCGTCGTCGGTCTGGATGGCATACGGATACGCGAACGTGTTGTCGCCGCCGGCGATGTCGCGCCGGTGGGGATAGGTCTGGTCATTGTCGGTCGAGATCGCGACGGTCAACGGCGACCGCTCGTTCATGGAGTGGTTGTAGACGAGCAGGAGATGGCCGTTTTTCAGGCGCAGGAAATCGACGGCGGAATTCGGGTTGGGGAATTCGGTGTCTTTGGCGTCGGTCCAGGTGAACCCGCCGTCGCGCGATTCGCTCCGGAGGACATAGCCGGTCTCGTCGGGTTCGAATCCCCCGCCGCGGCGGATATAGGCCACGAGGTACTGGTCGTCGAGCTGCGCCACCTGGGCCTGGAGGTTGCCGCGTTCGGAGTGGATGCGGTTGGTCTCGGTCCACGCTTTGGTTTCGTGATTGTAGCGCAGGAAGAAGCTCGAGGTCGTGGCGGCGGTGCGTTCCCGGTCCTCGCCGGTTTCGATGTACACGGGCAGCAGGAAGTCGCCGTTTCGGAGTAGTTCGGGGCGGCCCCGCACCATAGTGCCTTCCTCGAAGGTGAGCATGAACGAATCCGACCAGGTGACGGCGCCGTCGGTGGAGATTTTGGCCTTCACGCGCGCGTTGCTCCAGGTTTCGCCGTAACGGTTGACATAAAACAGCCAGACGATGCCGTGCGGGCCTTGCCAGACCACGGGGTTGCCTTCGCCGCGGTCGGGCGTGTCGGCGATGACGACGGGGTCGGACCACGCGGATCCGCCCTTCTTCTGGCGCGCGCCGTACACGGCGGTGTCGTCGCCGTATTCGCCCGAGCCTCCATAGTAGGCGAGATAGAGGTCGCCGTTGTCGAGTTGGGTGATGGAGGCGGGATGTTTGTAGAGGCCGGGGAACTCCGGGCCAAACACGCGGTAGATTTCGACGTTTTCGCTCTGTGCGGCGGCGGTGGCAAGCGGCGCCAGGCCGAGTGCCAGCACGGTGACGGTCTTGAGCATGACGCGGTTCCTCCCGGGATCGTGGTTGCCTGTCTGCGTGCCACCCAGTGTTGCGCGTGAGCATGGCGCATGTCAACCGGGCGGGCGCCGGGTGTGCCGGGAGCGACACATGGCCGGCGTGAAGGAGATGGAAGTTGTGATTGCCGGTGCGGTTGGAGTAGGTTACGTTCGGGAGGTGTCGAGACGGGAGTTTGTGAGGGGCCATGGATGAATAAAGGCGCGCGCCAGGTGTATCCCAAAGACGGAGCGATGGACGCGACGACTCTTGAAGAGGCCGAGACCCTGGTGAGGGCTCGAACCGGCGACCGGGTGGCGTTCGGCGCGCTGGTCAAAGCCTACGAACGGCGTGCCTACGCCGTGGCGTACGGCTTTGTCCACAACCGCGACGACGCGCTCGAACTCGCCCAGGAGGCATTTGCACGGGCATACAAGGCGATGCCGCGGTTCAAGACGGATTTGCCGTTTTACCCGTGGCTGTATCGGATTATCCGGAACACGTGTATCAATCATTTGAAGAAACGCAGGCGGCGCGGCGAGACATCGCTGGACGGGCTCCTGGAATCGGGTTTCGACGTAGCCCACGCCGAAGAGAACCCGGTGCACGATGCGCAGTTGGGGGACGTGCGCAACGCCATCGCCACGGCCATGAAACGGCTCAGCGGCGAACACCGGGAGATTCTCATGATGCGGCATTTCCAGGACCTCTCGTATGCGGAGATCGCGGCCTGTCTCGAGATTCCCAAGGGCACCGTGATGTCGCGCCTGCATGCCGCCCGGCGCGCCTTGCGCAACGCGCTGGGAGGAGCGCCGGAATGACGCGTTTCGGGGTATTCCCCACGGGGTAGTGATGGGCTTGCGATATGCATGATGACCGCGAAGACGACATCAGGCCGCTGATATCCGGCTATCTGGACAACGAGCTGAGCCCGGCCGAGCGGGCCCGGGTGGAGGCGCTTCGGGACACCGATCCGGGGTTCCGGGAGGAGTTTGAGCGCATGGCGCGCATCGTGAATGCGGCTTCGGAGCTGCGCATTGAAGAACCGCCCGAAGAGGTGTGGGACACCTTTCTCGTCGGGGTGTACAACCGTGTGGAACGGCGGACCGGCTGGGTCATCTTTCTGATAGGGGTGATCGCATTGACGGCGTGGGGCATCTACTGGTTCTGGGTGGCGGACTGGGGGTCTTCGCTGGTGAAGGTGCTGGTCGCCGCGCCGGTCATCGGATTGGTGGTGCTGTTCATATCGGTGCTTCGCCAGCGGCTGTTTGTATCGCGTACCGACCGCTACAGCAGGGAGATCAAGTGGTGATCGTCGTCACCTCATCGCATATCCACGGCAAACGGATCGTGAAGACCCTGGGCATGGTCCGGGGAAACACGGTGCGTTCGCGCCATATCGGCAAAGACATTCTGGCCCTGTTGCGCAACCTGGTCGGCGGCGAGATCCAGGAGTACACCAAAATGCTGGCCGAGGCGCGCGAACAGGCCCTGGACCGGATGATGCATGCCGCCGAGCGTCTCGGAGGCAATGCCGTCGTGGACGTGCGTTTCGGGACGGCGGAAGTCATGTCGGCCGCGGCCGAGATCATCGCATACGGCACGGCGGTGATCGTGGAAGACGTGCACGGAGGGGCGGAGCGGTAAGCGCGACGCCGCCGGCCGCCGGGAGAGCGAGGGACCATGGGCGATCTGGAAAACCTGGGACAGGCCATCGGCGCCATCGGCGTGCTGCTGTTGATTGTCGCCGCTATCGCGCTGCCTCTGTTCACCTCCATCTGGGCCTACGGCGACGCGGAGCGCCGCGGCAAATCGGGCTGCCTTGTGGCCATTCTGGTGTTTTTTCTGAGCTGGCCCCTGGGGCTGATCCTCTGGATCGTGTTCCGGCCGGAACCCCCCGGTTACCGGCCCTATTAAAGGGCGGCCACCGAGCGCATCGGCGGGGTTTCCGGGCGTCCGGGGCTCAGGGATAGCGCGCGCCGAGGGGATTCGTCAGGGCGCGGATCAGCAGCTCCTTGTAGTGATCTTCGGCTTCGGGGGTCTGCCATCCCAGCGCACACTGGACGGGGCGGCCGTTTTCGTCGGGCACGGTATTTCCCGCATCGTCAATGGAGAGGCGGACGGTCTCCATGCGGCACAGGGAGGTGTCAACGGCCATGTAGACCGAGACCGTGTCGAAGAGGATGCTGCTGGCGTTCTGGGGGTGGTTGTCGCGGTTTGTCCAGGCGGTGTAGTTTTCGATGACCGCCTGTGCGCGCGGGGCGGCGCAATCCGCCACGCGCAGGTACGGCTCGCCCGCCAGGCGGAGGTTGCCGCAGAGGTCGAGGGGATTCATGACGATCTCCCACGGGGCCTGGAATACGGCGCGGGCGGCCTCGATGTCCGCCTTGACGTTCCATTCGGGCTGGCGGCCCTCATGGCCCTGGTACCCGATGTGCACGCTGCCGGCCATGGTGACGACGCGGGCGTTTTCCGCGATCGACGGGTCGCGTTTGAGGGCTTCGCGCAGGTTGCCCTGGGGACCGAGCACAACCAGGGTAATCTCGCGGTCCGATTTCTTGATTGTATCGATCAGCGCCTGGACCCCGTCTTCATAGACCACGCCGGGATAGCTCTTGATATCGTACTCGCCGAGCCAATCGAGCTGGTTGATGCCGCCGTCGGCCGTCTTGACGCCGGTGCCGATGGGGACGTCCGTGCGGTGCCAGCGTTCCAGCAGTTTGGCCACGAGTCGGGTCTTGGTGGGCGTGTCGCGAAACGCGGTCGTGATGAGTTTGAGGTCGATCTGCGGGGACCCCAGCATCATGGCCAACGCCCACGTGTCGTCGATGTCGCTGCCGATGTCCGTGTCGAGAATCACCGGAACGGGTTCGGGGGGGACGGCGGCGGAGGTGCACAACGCAAACTGCGCGAGGAGCAACACGATACCCATGACAAGACTCTCCGTCGGTTGCGGTTAAAGGGGACCGGCGCGGGGCTTCCCCCATGCGGCGAGCTTACCAGAGCCGAGGGGATGATCCAAATTCGGCCGATGCCGTTCTCTGCGACGGAGCAGGCCGGACCGCCGCCCGACGGGCGCGGTTCAGGCCCACGCCACCGCGGGGATCTTCTCGCTGGCCGGCGCCACTGGCTCCCCGGCCGGGTGTTCGGAGGCCGGGTGGTACCCCTGCGATACCTGGCCAATCCAGTACAGGTACCACCGGAGAATGACATTGAACTCGTCGGGTCGCTCCATCATGGGGGCATGGCCGCATTTTTCGATGAAGCTCAGACGCGACAGGACCAGCCGTTCGTGGAACTCGCGGGCCACTTCAGGCGGGGTGACGACGTCGTCGCGGCCCCAGATCAATCCCACCGGCATGGCGAGGCGCTGCAACTCGTGCGCGAGATTCTCGCGGACCGCCGACTTGGCCATCCGGAGCAGTTTGAGGGCCTTCACGTTGCTGTTGAGGACTTCAAACACCTCATCCACGAGTTCCTTGGTGGCCATACCGGGGTCGTAAAAGGTCAGGGCGGCCTTCTCGCGCACATAGTCGTAATCCTTGCGGCGCGGGAGGGTGGTGCCCATGGTGTTCTCGCGCAGGCCCGAGCTTCCGGTCAGGACCATGCCGGTGACTTTTCCGGGGCAGGTGAGGGCGTACCGCAACGCCACGTGCCCTCCGAGGGAATTCCCCACCAGGGCGACCCGGTGGAATCTCTTGTGTGTGATGAACCCGTGCAGGAACTGGCTCAATTCCTGGACGCAGGTCTTGCGCAAGGGCAAGTCGAACAGGGGGAGCATGGGCGCTACAACGCGATAACTGTCACGCAGATCGGCGAGCACCGGCTGGAAATTCTCCGGACCGCCCATCAGCCCGTGCAGGAGGATGACTACCGGGCCCGAACCTTCTTCAACATATGTGTAACCCGTTTCGCTCTTGTACGTTAGAGTCATGAGTTCTCCGCCGTGAAACGCGTTCGGGAATCTGCGTTTCCGCCCCTGAGTTGATCCTGCCGAACTATTCTACCGTTGCCCCGGGATTTTGTTACGGTTTCATCCAGGCTCACCTGATTCCGGAGGGGGCAGGGGCGTCTTTTCCCCCCGCCGCACGACCAGCAGGTCTTCCCCGTTAAACAGGGTGATGTTCTGTTGACTGGGGTTGTATTCGCGGATGATCCAACCGTCTGCCACGCTCCCCCCCAATTCGCGCGTGCGCTCCTGCATTTTTCCGTCTGGCGTGTGGATGCGAAGGAAGAAGCGGGGGGCCCGGTCGACGGTGGTTACGACGCCCCGCAACTCAACCTCCACTGAGTTCGTGCTCGCGGCCGGGGGGGCTTCCGTGGCGGGGGTGGCGGTCATCGCGGATGGTTCGCCGGAGACCTCCCCGGAAGCGGGAACGACGTCGCCGGGCGTCTCCGGCAGGGCGTCTTCGGACCCGGGGACGGTCTGGTCCGCGGGGATGCCGGGGGCGTCTTCGGGGGGGGCCGCCTCTGCTCCGGCAGGCGAGACCTCTTCCCGGGGGGCTTCGGCATCCGGCGCCAGGGGGATTGCTATGGCAGGTTGCTGCTCGGCAGGCGGCGGTGTCTCGCCGGACGCATTCGCGACGACACGGGCAGGCCCGGGGCCCGGCGTTCCGGACCGGAACGAAGGCGTGGGGATCAGACCATACAACACCCCGAAGACCACGCCGGCTACAATGGCCGCCATGAAGACCAGGCCCAGAATGGCGAACACGGTGACCGGGCGGGTGCGCGCCGGCCGCGGCTTTCCCAGACGCTCGACGAATGTGCCGCGCAATGCGGGCAGGTCGCGATCGGACGGGGCGGAAACCGCCCTGTCGATGGTCTGCATGGCTTTTTCGAGGTCTGCGCTGGCTTGCCGGAGATCGGACTCGATGGCGTCGAACTGGTCGCGGCCCAGTTCGCCGAGTTGACGGCGGCCGCGCGCCAGTTCGAGCTGGGCCTCGATGACGCGCTGGTCGCACTGGATGTCCCGCCGGAACTTCTCGAGGCGGTCCTGCCAGAACCGGATTGCCGCGGTGGCCCGTGCCCGGGCGGCTTTCTGTTCTTTCGCGGCGCGTTTGCTCTCTTTTTCGGCGAGGTCTTTCTGGTCGCGGAGGCGGGCTGCCATATCGAGGCTCGTCTCGGCCTGTTTCCGGCTTTCGAAGGCCGCTCGAAGCTGGTCGACCATCCAGCGCAGCAGCACGGGCGGTTCGGTCGCCTCTTCAATCAGCGGCACCCGCAGGGAGAGCCCGTCCATCCGGGACAGCGGCAGATCGAGGTAGCCGCCCGCGAGGTCCGCGTCGCGCACGGCGCGCCAGGCCCGGAGATTCAGTTGACGCCGCTCAAGGCATTCGCGCCGCCAGCGGATGCGGCTGACCCGTTCGCGGTAGACCCGGTAGTCGAGTTCGCCGACACGGGCTTCGAGGGCCAGTTCCCCGAGCTTTTCCTGCGCCGCGGTCAGTTCGATGGAGGCTTCCATCAGGCGCTGGTGCAGTTCGTCGTTAAACTCGGTATGGAGTTCCTTCAGGCGGGCCTTGTGCTCCTCCAATTCGGCTTTCGGGCGTCCGTCCGCGGCCTTCATCTCGCGCGAGATCTTCTTCGCCAGGCTGCAGAGTATACGCAGGGTCTCCGACGGGTCGATGGGCACCGAAATGCTCGTTCTCCGGCGTTTCCGGGCATCCTGCTCTTCCGCGGCGGTGTCCGTCTCCGGAGGCTGCTCGCGAATGAACTCGGGGTGGTCGCGGAGGAAGATGTCCGTGGCGCCCCGGGGGATCTCCTCGAAGCGCGGCAGGCGGATCTTGAGCTGGCACGCGATACACCGCGCCCGGCGTCCATACATGGTCTCGGTCAGGCGCATTTTCTGTCCGCATAGACAAAAGATGCGTACGGCGGGCGATTGCCGGGTGGGCATGTCATGGCCTCCAGTATACCTCGTCTACATTAAGCGTACCCTGTGCCCTAAATGCTTGTCAATTATGGGTATGAGCCTCTGTTGTCCATGTGCTTAACGGCATGACGGGGGCGGAGATGGGCGCATGGAGCGCCAGGGATTTGTCACTACGGTGAACTGAACGCGTCGAATTGACGGATTCCGGCCAGGGCGCGGGACCCTGCGCAGGACGGGCGCGGTGTCGTAACTTACGGCATGTCGGGACGTTATGAGTTGCGAGGCGTTCTTCCCGCCGCCGGGAGCCCGCTGGCACGGGGATTGCTTTCTCTACAACCGGCTCTCACAGACGAGGAATTGCACGGCCTCTGCAGCCGCCCCCCCGGACCCCCAGACCGGGGGGGCACCTCTTTTTATGCCCATGGAACGCGCGGGTCTGCGCGTCGCGTCAGGACGGTCTTCCCCGGCGTTTTTGTTGCAACGGCGCCTGTTGACCGACTACCATAGCGCATTCGAGGCAACGTATGGGGAGGCCAACGGTGAGTATTTCCACGACGAAGGGCGCGATCGCAGAATATCTTCAATCAACCAGTCCGGAGCACGTAGACGCGGGCTTTCTGGGGTACCTGGGCAATCTGACGGAGATTGCCCGTGTGGCGCCGCAGGTGGCGCGCTCGATCGTGCAGGAGTTGGCGGATCAGCGGGCGAATCTCAAGTTGATCGCGAGCGAGAACTACTGCTCGCTCGCGACGCAACTGGCGATGGGAAATCTCTTGACGGACAAGTACGCGGAGGGGTTTCCGGGGCACCGCTTCTACTCCGGGTGCGATAACGTGGATGATGTCGAGGCGTATGCGTGCGACCAGCTCAAAAAGCTTTTCGGGTGCGACCATGCCTACGTGCAGCCGCACAGCGGCGCGGATGCGAACCTGATTGCCTACTGGGCGATCCTGCAGACCCGCGTGGAGGCGCCCACCCTGGAGGAGATCGGCGTCACCGACCCGTCGAAACTGTCGCGCGACGACTGGAACCGCATCCGCCAGAAGACCGGCAACCAGCGTCTGCTGGGGATGGACTACTACTCGGGCGGGCATCTCACGCACGGGTACCGGCACAACATTTCGGCGATGATGTTCGATTCGTACAGCTACGGGGTGAGCCGGGAAACGGGTCTTCTGGATTACGACGCGCTGGAGAAGACGGTGCTGGAGGTCCAGCCGCTGATATTCCTGGCCGGATACAGCGCCTATCCGCGCAAGATCGATTTCAAACGCCTTCGGGCGATGGCCGACCGGGTAAACGCGGTGTTCATGGTGGACATGGCCCATTTCGCGGGGCTCGTAGCGGGGGGCGTGTTCGAGGGCGACTTCAATCCCGTGCGGCATGCCCACGTCGTCACGACGACGACGCACAAGACCCTTCGCGGGCCGCGGGGCGGCGCGGTGCTCTGCGTGGAAGAGTTTGCGGAATCGGTGAACAAGGGCTGCCCGCTGGTGATTGGGGGGCCGCTGCCGCACATCCTCGCGTCGAAGGCGGTGGCGTTCACGGAAGCGAACACGCCGGAGTTCCGGGCCTACGCGCGGAAGATCGCGGACAACGCGGGGGTGCTTGCGCAAGCCTGCATTGACGAGGGGCTTGAGATTTCCACCGGGGGCACGGACAACCACCTGATGCTGATCAATGTGACGGGGTTCGGCCTGACGGGCCGGCAGGCGGAGAGCGTGCTGCGGGAATGCGGGATTACCCTCAACCGCAATTCGCTGCCGTACGACGCGAACGGCCCCTGGTACACCAGCGGACTGCGGATCGGCACGCCCGCCGTGACGACGCTGGGGATGGGCGCGGCGGAGATGAAAGAGATTGCGTCGATCATCAAACGGGTGTTGGCGAACACGCGTCCGGCCACGGTGGATTCGGGGCCCAACGCGGGCAAACCGAGCAAGGCGAAATACGACATTGACGACGCCGTGAAGACGGCGGCGCGCGCGCGTGTTGCGGACCTTCTGGGGGCCTATCCGGTGTATCCGCAACTGGACCTGGCGTTGTTGCGGAAGCATTTTGGCTGATCGCCGTCCGGGCGCGCACGCCCTAACTGTCGTGTTTTCAGGCTTTCCGGCATATATTAAGGCGGCTGGGTGTTGGGCATACGATGCCGGGTTCGTGGATGTAGCGCATAACGAGGAGCGGGATCCAGCCGGAGGAGCAGCATGCCAGTAGGAAAGCGGTTCAAGATTGCCTGTATCGGCGCCGGGAACGTGGGCGCGACGGTTGCGCAGTACTGTCTCGACATGCAACTGGGCGATGTGGTGCTGTACGACATCGTGGAAGGGCTGCCTCAGGGGAAGGCGCTGGATTTGACGCAGGCGGGTCCGGTGCGGGGCTACAGTTGCGTCGCGACGGGCACCAACGACTACCGGGACATTGCGGGGAGCAACATCTGCGTGGTGACGGCGGGACTGCCGCGCAAACCCGGGATGAGCCGCGACGA
>JAAYAQ010000011.1 GCA_012719295.1 Candidatus Hydrogenedentota bacterium
GGGCCGTTGCTGGACGCGAATTTCGATCTGCGCCGGTCCATCTACACGCTCAGCCCCGCAAACATCGACATGGTGGAACGGGCACGCTCCGTGGGGGCGCACTGCAAGTTCACGGGGTCCGGCGGGGCCATCGTCGGCGTGTACGACGATGACGCCATGTACGCGTCTATCGAGCGGGCCTTCAGCGGCACCGGCATCGTAGTGTTGAAACCGGAGATTGTGTAGCCCGGAATCGCCGGGCGCCAACCCGGGATCAGGCGAATTTCTTGAGGTATTCGAGGCTCTTGGTGGCGATGGTCTCCGGGCCAAGCTCGAATTTGAAGACCTCGACCGACATGTATCCCTTGTAGTCGATATCGCGCAGGGCCTGGAATATGGGCCCGAAATCCACGTCGCCGAAACCGGGGCCGTTCATGTTTTCGTCGTTGGCGTGGTAGTGGGCGAGGTACTTGGCGTATTTGCGGATGAGCGCCGGGCGGTCTTCCTCTTCGAAGGTCATGGCTTTGGTGTCGAGCAGCAGCCGGAACTTGGGGTGGTTGACGCGCTCGATGAGCCTGACCGTATCGGCGGCGCTGGTGCAGAAGTTGGTTTCGAGGTGGGTCAGGGGCTCCATGCAGATGGTCACACCGTGTTTTTCACACGCGGGCAGCGCCTGTTCGAAGACGGCGGCGGTGTATTCGAAGGCCTGGGCGTAGGTCAGGCTCTCATGGACGTTGCGCTGTTTGGGCGATCCGAAGATCATCACGTGGCCGCCCACGTCGCCGCAGAATCGGGCCAGATCGACGAGGTACTGGGCCGCGCGGTCGCGGTGTTCCTTGTCGGGATGGTTGATATGCAGCCCTTCGGGCCCGACGAATACCCAGTGGATGCCGATGACGTCGAGATCGACTTCCCGAGCCCGTTTCACGATTTCCTTGCGCGTCTCGGGGCTGATGTCGGTGACGTACTGGCTGAACGTGAACGGGGCGAGCTCGATGCCGTCGTAGCCGGTCTCTTTGACGTAGCTGAACGTACGGGCGATGTCGTTCCATTCCTTGAAAATTTCGTTGCAGATCGCGAATTTCATGGCGGTGGCAATCCCCCTTTCAGATGATTACTTTGGCGCTTCCACTTGTGCGGCCGGCCGGCACACCTGGTTGCCGCCCGCGCGTTTGGCCTCATACATCAGGGCATCGGCCTTTTCAATGAAGGAACGGACGGTGAACCCCTCCCGGTACGAGACGCAGCCGATGCTGAGGCTCAATTCGTCAAAGCGGTATTTCCGGAAGGTCTCGCGGATACGTTCGGCAATGACGATGGCCTGCGGTTCCTCCGCTTCGGGGAGGATCACGGTGAATTCGTCGCCGCCGTACCGGAACCCGATATCCACGTGCTCGCGGGTGCATTCAAGCACGGCGTTTCCGGCCCCGCGGAGCACCTTGTCGCCTTCGAGATGGCCCCGGGTGTCGTTGTATTGCTTGAACTTGTCGATATCGAACAGGAGCAGCGAGAGCGGGCGTTTCTGGCGTTTGGCGCGTTCGACTTCGTTCTCGAGGCGTTCGAAGAACGATCGCTGGTTGTACAGGCCCGTCAGCGCGTCCTTGACGGACATCTCCATGAGTTCCTGCTCGAGGCGTTTCTGCTCGGTGATGTCCTTGCAGATGGCCAGGGTGGAGGCGAACTCTCCGCGCGCGTTGTCGACCCGGGAGAATGAGATGTTGACCGGGACATGCCCGCCGCTGTGGGCGAGGATCTCCGTTTCGTAATTCTTGAGGTAGTCGTACTGGTTGAGAAGACGCTGGATATTGAGAAACTCGTCTTCGCCGCCTGCCAGAAGCCGGGCGATGGGCAGGCCGATGAGCGTCTCTCTCCGGTAACCGACCATGGCGAGCGCGCCGCCGTTCGCGAATTCGATGGTCTCGTCTTTTCCAATGGTGATGATGCCGTCGACCGTGCTTTCGAGGAGGTTCTCGAGATACTGTTTGGTTTCGCGGAGCTCCTGATTGACGCGCTCCAGTTCCTGCGCGGCCGACTCGACGCGCTGGCGGAGGCGTTCCTGGTATTCGTGGGTCTCGGTTACGGCACGCTGTTTTTCGACCGCCCGGCTGACGGAGCGGGAGATGTCCTGCAGATTGAACGGTTTGAGAACGTAATCCTCGGCGCCCAGACGCATGCACTGGATGGCCTGGGTCACCTCGGTGAGGGCCGAAACCACCACGATGGACAGCTCGGGATCAATGTCTCTGGCGCGGCGCACGACTTCGAGGCCATCCATCTCGGGCATGCGCAGGTCGGTCAGCAGGAGGGCGAACCGCTCGTTCCTGAGCAGGTCGAGGGCCCGGGCGGGCGAGGTGGTGCTGGTGCATTCGTACCCGGCGCCGACGAGGTGCTGTGACAGCACTTCCAGAATCCCGGGTTCGTCATCGAGAATCAGGACGCGGTTCGCCGCCTGTTCCGTGGTATCTTCCGGTATTGTAGCCAACGATTTCTTCCCGTCCTCCACCACCCCAGCCGTCCCTGCGGGAATTCCGGTACAGGGCTCGCACGCGGGAATCCGGCCCTGTTGCCCATCGCGCGTCGCGGTCCCAGGCCGCACGGTACGCGCGGGAATGGGCTACAGGTATTTCACGACAACGATCATCACGAAGAATGAAGCGACCCCGACGAATTTCTGGGTTTTGTTGGGCGCGCGAGGGTCGTCGGCGGTGCTCTTCTTTTTGAACAGGCCTTCAATGCCCTTTTTCTCGGCCAGATCCGCGTTGTCCATAGCGGCAAAGGCAATCTCGCCAAAATAGGCTAGCATGTAGCAGAGCACGAGGCACATCAAGGCGATTCGTAACCATTTGCGGCTCACCATCTGCACAACCTCCTCATTCAGGCTTCAAGGACCGCCTCGCCGGGCGGCGGCATTCGGGTCTCTCCTGTACCCGCCTGGTCTGCTCCTGTGCACCTGAATTGTACGATGAAATGGGCCGTCGTTACAAGTGACAAAAAATCAACAGTTTAGGCCCAGTCCTTGAGCGGGTGCGCACGTTTGGCCAGCGGGAGGGGGATGCGGCCCCCGTGGATGTAGGCCGCGAAGGCGCCCTGGATGAATTCGTAGGCGGTGCGTCCGTCCTGCAGGCTTGCCTGGGGCAGGCGGTCTTCCTCGATGGCGGCGATGAGGTCGTCGATGATGGGGGCGTTGCGCCCGACATCGGGGTTTGTGAGGGTCGCGTCTGGCGCGCCCGGCAGGGGGGCCCAGGCAATGCCGCTGCTTCCCGGGGCCCAGGACGGGTCGGGAAGATAGGTGACGCTGGGCGGCACGTCGTTGAAACGCGCCTGGATGACGCCCTTGGACCCGTAGATGTCCAGGCCCCAGCGTTTGCCGTCGCCGTCGGGCTGGACGATGGACCCGAAGAAACCGGCGATGCCCTTGCTGAATCCGAAGACCGCGTTGATGCGGTTGCCGACGATGGGCCCCAGCGGCTCGGTGGCTTCTTTCACGTCGGACGGCTGGGCGGGTTTGCCGTTGACCGTGATGTCGGCCATGCACCATTCGGGCGGTCCCATCAGGTATTGCATCATGTCGAACGTGTGAGTTCCGAGAACGATCATGTCCTCCGCGCCGGCCCGGTTATCTTCTTTGCCGTGGCTGCGGAGCTCGATGATGTGGCCGATGAGGCGCTCCTCGAAGAGCATCTTCTTCATGTGGTGTATGATCGGCGACATGCGGTAATTGTGGGCCATGGCCCATTTGAGGTTCTTCGCCTCGATGGCGGCGACCATCTCATCGGCTTCGGCCAGGTCCGTGGCGATGGGTTTTTCGAGGAAGCCGTGGCAGCCCTGTTCGGCGCAGGCGAGCACGTATTCCCGGTGGCGGACGGTGGTGCGCGGGGCGACCGATACCAGGTCGGGCTGTTCTTTTTCGAGCATCTCGCGGTAGTCGGCGTAGGAGCGTTCGGCCTTAGCTTCGGCGGCGTGTTGGGCGCGTCCGGCCTCGTCCGGGTCGGCCAGGGCGACGACCTGAACGTCGGGCCGGTTGGCGAAGGCCAGATGCAGGGAGTGGCCATAGCCGCCATCGTGGGTGTCGCCGATGATGCAGGCCCGGTATTTGATATTCTGGGGCTGGGCGGCGCATTGGGTGACGAACGGAATGGCGGCCGTGCTGGCCAGGAATCCACGCCGGTTGATTTTCATGGTGTGCATCCTCTTTTTCACATGGGCATCCGCCCGTATCCGGCCCAGGTTTCGTACCGCCGGCTATCGTCACATGAGCCATGGTCCCGCGTCAAGCGGGGGATACCGCCC
>JAAYAQ010000379.1 GCA_012719295.1 Candidatus Hydrogenedentota bacterium
AGCCGCCGCAACTGGCAATCCTGCCTGCAGCCGACTGGACGGTTTCGTACTGCAATCTGCGCGATGTGCCCTTGCAGGCGGCCCTCGATGCCCTGCTGCGCCAATATGGCCTCGATTTCCAGCCCGCCGGCGATAGGATCCTCGTTGGCACGCCGGAAAAACTGTCCGCGCGTGACGAGTTGGCCGGGGACTATTGGGTCTCTCTTAGCCCCGACCCCGTCGCGGACCTCTCAGACACAGCGCCGTGACCGGCATGAGCGAATCCTGACCACAACGACCCGGCCCCCGAAGGGGGACGGTATGCAGGCGCGCCTGATCCATGGGTTTCACCCGCGGCCATTCTCGGCTGTCCCCCGCGGCCGCCTATCGGATATCGGACGGCATCCTCCACTCTACCGTCCCTACGGGACTCGTGGTTGAGGAATGCGGGGGTTCCCACCACTGAAGTGGTGGGCTATTGTCTTTCGTCCCTATGGGACTCAATGTGCGCGCGGCGTGAACCCCGGTGGAAACCCGGCGCTGTTGTCTCCCGTCCCTACGGGACTCGCGGTTGAGGGATACGGGGGTTCCCACCTGAAGTGGTGGGCTATTGTCTTTCGTCCCTCCGGGACTCCATCGGCGTGTACGGCAAATCCCCGGGTGGAAACCCCGGGCACTCACATTTGACACCTTCGGTGCCGGTCAGGAAATGCGGACGATGCCGGCGGCACCGGCTTACCTCCGCGGCGTTGACGACAGCAACGTCGCGCGGGACCGTCCACCAGGTCCACCAGGTCCACCAGGCCCACCAGGTCCACCTCGTCCACTGCGTCCACTGCGTCCACAAAAATGCAAACGAGACACCCGCGCTGCAAGACAAATGCACGCCGGACGGAGCTCGGCAGCACGAAGATCTCTGTGGCTTTGTGTCTTGGCGTGCCAAACGATCTTGATTTCACGGATAGCCGCCGCAGTATTCTTGTTGTCTGCGACCGGCGGGACGCGGAAGACAGGGTTACTTGCCCGGTCTTATGCGGCGACGTTTCGTTCGAATCGGGTGACCCGGGTTTGCAGCAAAGGGAGGACGTCACCATGGGGGCTATTGCCATATTGGGCGCATTGATCATCGGTTTGCCCATCGTCGCGGTTCCGGTATTGTTGTATGTGTCCATGAGAGGGATGGCGGGCGCGGAGAAGACGTTTCGCCCTGCGTCGCCGCAGGAATTTCCCGACGATTATCAGGTGGCGGCCCAGACCGGGCAATGGGCCCGGAGCCGGGGGTTTCGTTACCTGGGGAGCTATGCGATGAACCTGCCGAATTTAGTGTTCATCGCGGCATGGCAACTGGCTGAATCGCCTAACTTCTTCTGCATGTATGGAGTGCGCAACAAGTACGCCTACGACTTTGTAACCTATCTCGCGCCGGACCGCACGCTGACGACCGGAAATACGCGTGACGGACTGATGCTGCCCCGGCGTCCCGGCCGGTATGGCCAGGCGTTCGAAAACACTGATTTTGACACCATGTTGCGCCGGCACCAGGAATCTCTGGCGTATATGCAGAACGCTGGACGGATCGCCCCGCGGCCGGTGACGAAGAACTTCGAAGAGGCCTTCACCGGCGCGCTGGTGGATCAGCTCGCCTACGTCCGGAGCATCCCCCTGTGGCCCCTGAGAGGCCTGAAGTGGTACTACGTCGACCGCTCCCGGTTCATCAACAAGTCCATCGAAGAGCAGCACCGTGCCCGCCTGATTCAGTTGCCCGGCGACCTCAACTGGCGTGAGGATGCGATGGCCTGATCGAGGAGCAGGCCGAATACCCGCAGTACCGGGTTTCTGGCCCGTCAATCGTGTCCATCCTGTCCGGAAATGCGGCGCTCGCAGAGACGGCTTCCCGCGTGGTAAGGTATGCGCCGTATATGGTGTGGTCCTGCACAGCCATTGCGGAGGGATTATGGCGGACACGCGGAATTTTCTTATCGACATGGACGGGGTGCTGGTCCGTGGCAGCACGGTCATTCCCGGCGCCCGGGAATTCATCGGCCGCCTGCTCGAACGCGACGCAAAGTTTCTGGTGCTGACCAACAATCCGCTGTTCACGCCGGGTGACCTGTCGCACCGGCTCCGGATTACGGGCCTGGACATTACCCCGGACCACATTTTCACGTCGGCGATGGCTACGGCCCGGTTTCTGCAGTCGCAGGGCGAACGGAGCACGGCCTATGTGATTGGGGAGAGCGGCTTGACCAGCGAGATCCACCGTGCGGGCTTCGTGATCACGGACCACAACCCCGACTATGTGGTACTGGGCGAAACCCACTCGTACGATTTCGAGGCGATCACGAAAGCCATTCGGCTGGTTGCCGGTGGCGCGCGGTTCATTGCCACCAACCCGGACCCGTCAGGCCCGGCCGAGGGCGGCCTGGTGCCAGCCTGCGGGGCGATGGCGGCGTTAATCGAACGTGCAACGGGACGCGCCCCGTTCTTTGTGGGCAAACCCAACCCCCTGATGATGCGCAGCGCCCTGAACCACCTCGGCGTTCATTCGGAAACCGCGGTCATGATCGGCGACCGTATGGATACCGACATCATCGCGGGCGTCGAGGCCGGCATGGAGACCATTCTCGTACTGACCGGCGTGACCCGCCGGGCGGACATCGAACCGTTTCCCTATCAGCCCGGCCGGATTGTTGATTCGCTGGCCGAGATCGAGGTGTGAGGGGGCTCCGGCAGCCGTCTGACGCATCGTGGAGCGCAGGGCAATCGCACAAAAAA
>JAAYAQ010000380.1 GCA_012719295.1 Candidatus Hydrogenedentota bacterium
ACGAGGGTGCAATCGTCATCTGCGACCGCTTTGCCGACAGCACCACCGCTTACCAGGGCGCGGGACGCGTCCTGCCCGGCGACGCGGTACGCAACCTCCACCGTCTGGCCACCGGCGCGGTCTGGCCCGACCTGACCATCGTGCTCGATCTCCCCCCCGAAGAGGGCCTCAAACGGGCCGCCGCGGCCCGCACGCGCGACCGCATTGAGCGCGAACCCCTCGAGTTTCATCAGCGCGTGCGCCGTGAGTTTCTGCGCATCGCCGAATCCGAACCGGAACGCGTGAAGGTCGTCGACGCCGCCCAAACCCCCGAAGCGGTCGCCGCGGCCATCTACGGGCTGGTCCGAAAGGTACTGAAGCAGCCGTGAGTTTCTCGGACGTCAGAGATCAGGAAGTGGCTGTGCGCCTCATGCGCCGGATCCTCAGCCAGGGCCGGATCCCGAACGCCCTGCTCTTCTGGGGACCCGGCGGCGTGGGCAAAGCGCTCGCCGCGCTCGAACTGGCCAAGGCCCTCAACTGCAAAGAGCGCCCGGACGACGCCTGCGACGACTGCCTGCCCTGCCGCAAGGTCATCCACCGAAACCACCCCGACGTCAATACCATCACGCCCAAAGCCAAATCGCGGACCATTTCCGTGGACGACATCACCGACGTCAACGAGATCTGCTCCCTGCGCCCGTTCGAATCGCAATGGCGCACCGTGATTTTCCACGACGCCGAACGTATGAATCCCCCCGCGCAGAACCACTTCCTCAAAATGCTCGAGGAACCGCCGGGCCGCACCTTGTTCATCCTGATTAGCGAGTTTCCCCGCGAGTTGCTGCCTACCATCCGGTCGCGGTGCCAGTTGGTGCGCTTTCGAAGCCTCCGTCCCGAGACCGTCCTCGAGCTGCTGCGGCGCGAGCGGGACCTCCCCCCCGACCAGGCCGAGGCCATCGCCGCGCTTTCTCAGGGACGCATGGACCGCGCGCTGGACCTCGTCGATTCCGACAAGCGCAACATCGCCCTCCACATCGTCGCGCAACTGCGCGACGGCGGCGACCCCGTCGAGTTGGCGGAAGAGTTTGCCAAGAACCTCGAAGCGCAACGCAAGCAGATCGAAGCCGCCATCGACGCCGAACTGAAAATCGATCACGACGACGCCGCGGACGTCCTGGACAAGCAGGCGCTCAGGGAGCTCCGGCTCGCCCATACCGCCGCGGCAATTCGCCGTGCTATACTTGACTATCTGTTCCTGTGGGAAACGTGGTACCGCGACGAGATGGTCTTCGCGGCCACGGCAAACGAAAGCAAGATCCTGAACCGGGACTGCCTGGACCGGTTCCGCGAGCGGGTCTCGACCGCCCCCGACAAGAAGATCGCGGCGGTGGAAAAGGCGCGGTATTACCTCGATCGGTTCGTGAACGAGGAGCGCGTGTTTCGCGACCTGTTTTTCGCGTTGGCGGCCAGGTAGCCTCCAGGGAGGAGTGGTATATAGATGCAGACCGTTAAAATCCGCCTTCGCAAACCCACCCGGGTTTTCACGTTCCTGAGCGAAGACATCCCCCTCAAACGCCACGACAAATGCATCGTGCGCAGCGACCGGGGCCTCGAATACGGACTTTGCATTGTCCCCCCCGAAGACTGCCCCGAAGGCATGAAAGAACTCATCAAGATGAACGTTGTGCGCCGGGCCACCCTCGCCGACGAAACCACGTTCAACCAGCTTCAGCGCGACGAGGACCGCGCAAAGGAAATCTGCGCGCAAAAAATCAGCCTGCACAAGCTCCCCATGAAACTGGTCGACGTCGAATACACGTTCGACAAGCACAAGGTCGTCTTTTACTTCACCGCCGCCGAACGCGTCGATTTCCGCAAACTCGTCCGCGATCTGGCCCAGGAGCTGAAAACCCGCATCGAACTGCGCCATATCCAGGTGCGCGACGAAGCCAAGATCGTCGGCGGCCTGGGCATCTGCGGCCGCGAGCTCTGTTGCGCGTCCTGGCTCACCGAGTTCAAACCCATCTCCATGAAGATGGCCAAACGGCAGAATCTGTCGCTCAATCCCTCCAAAATCAGCGGCCAGTGCGGCCGGCTCCTCTGCTGCCTCGCGTACGAAAACGAGATGTACGTCGACCCGAGAAGACTCCGGGCCGCCCCGCGCGTCGCGGTCCCTGTCGAGGACGAAGAAGAAGCGGACCTCGACGACGAACTCGCCGGGGAGGAGCCCGACGAAGAGATCATCGCCGCCGAACCCGCCGACGACGCCATCGTGGATGCATTCGAGGAGGAGCCCGGCGAGCACCCCGCCGGCGAACCCGCGCCCGAACAGGCGCCCGGCCGCGCCCCGCAGGACCCCTCCCAGACCGGAGAATCCTCCACGGCCAAACGCCGCCCGCGGCGCCGGCGCCGCAAGAAATCCAGACACCCTGGCGGCGCCCCCGGGAATGCCGGCGGGGCGGCGGGCTGATGCCCCTCGCCGACACACACTGCCACCTCCAGGACCACCGCTTTGACGACGACCGCCCCGCGGTGCTCGAGCGCAGCCTGGACGCACTCGAATGGCTCGTTGTGATCGGCGATAACCTCGACACCAGCCGCCGCGCCGTGGCCATGACCCGCGATCGCGTCTACGCCGCCATCGGCTTCCATCCCTACCATGCCGACCGGCTGGATGCGTCCGCCCTCGAACTGCTCTCCGGCCTGGCCGCCAGCGAGCGTGTCGTTGCCATCGGCGAGATCGGGCTCGACTACTACCGGTACGCCGAAACCTCCCCCGCCGAACAGCGGCGCGCGTTCGAGGCCCAGCTCGAACTCGCCGCGACCCTCCGCCTGCCCGTCATCATCCACAACCGCGAGGCCGACGACGATACCGCCGCCATCCTCGCCAACGCCCGCGACCGCCTGCCCGGCGTCATCATGCACTGCTTCGGC
>JAAYAQ010000381.1 GCA_012719295.1 Candidatus Hydrogenedentota bacterium
GCCTGCGTGTCGCACTGCATTGCCGAAATTCTGCGCGAATTCGGCGTGCTCGAGACAAAACTGTCCGTCATCAACAGCGCTCAGGACCCCGCCCGGTTCGATGTCACGCCCTGCAGCCGCGCCGAACTGAATCTGCCGGAGGACGCGCCGCTCTTCGGCAATGTCGGCGCCTTTGTCGCCCACAAAGATCATGCGACGCTCATCCGGGCGTTCAGCAAAGTGAAGGAGAGTCTGCCGGAAGCGCATCTCGTGCTCGTGGGAGACGGGGAACTGCGCCAGGACATTGAATCCCGGCTCGCCTCGGCGGGAATCGCCGATAGCGTGACCTTGTTGGGCTACCGGAAGGACGTGCCGCGCATCTTGCCTGTATTTGACGCGTTTGTGTTGTCGAGCAAACAGGAAGGGTTTGGCGGCGTGTGCGCCGAAGCCATGTTTTCCGGTGTGCCCGTGGTGTCCACCGATGCCGGGGGCATGATCGAAACCGTCAAACCCGGCATCACCGGCCTCATGGTGCCTAGAGAGAATCCCACAGCCCTCGCAGCCGCCATGCTGCGCATCATCCAGGACCCCGACCTCGCCGCCGAACTGGCCGACCGCGCGATGGGCTATGTCCACGAACACCTCACCGCGGACCGCATGGTCGAGAGCTACATCGCCCTCTACGAAACACTGCTGCGGAAATCGTAGCAGCATCCCCCCGGGCGCCTCGTGCGACCCGGGCCTCCGCCCTCTTGTAGTGCAGGCGTCTCGCTTGCATTTCTTATTGTAAGGCTCAGATCCGGATGCAGGCGAGCGCCTGTGCTGCAAGCGTTCTGGATAGGGGCTCTGCCCAACCGGTATAATCACGTTTTGCTGTGTGTCGCGGAAGGTTCCGCACGTATCGAGGATAATGTGCTCCGATGAGCCTGGTGCGTCTGGAAAAGGTATCGAAATCGTACAACGGCGTTCCGCTGCTGGAAGACGTCGATTTCCGCGTTGAAGAGGGTGAAAAGATCGGCCTGATCGGCCGCAACGGCACGGGCAAGACCACCATTTTCCGCCTGATAACCGGGCAACTCGAGCCCACGGCGGGGGCCATCGAGCGCATGCGCCGCGCGCGCATCGCCTGCCTCGCTCAGATGCCGGATCTGCCTCCCCGTGAGACCATTCATCACGCTGTAATGCGGTCTTTCGAGGGCCTCATCGAAGAGGAAAAACGCCTGAGCGACCTGGAGCACCGGCTTGCCTCCGGCGACCACGGGGTCATGGACGCCTACAGCCGCCTTCAGGACACATTCCGGCTCCACGGCGGCTATGAATTCCGCGCCCGAGTCCGCAGCGTGCTGTTCGGGCTGGGGTTCCAGGAAGACGAGTTTGATCTGCCGGTGGCGGCCCTGAGCGGCGGGCAGCGCACCCGCCTCATGCTCGCGCTCGTTTTGCTGCAGGACGCCGACCTCATTCTGCTCGACGAACCGGAGAACCACCTCGACATAGCCGCCCGCGAATGGCTGGAGGGGTTCCTTCGGGAATCGTCGAAGGCGTTTGTGATCATCTCCCACGACCGCCGCACCCTGGACGCCGTGGTCAAACGCATTGACGAGGTCGAGCGGGGCCAGGTCCGCAGTTATACGGGCGACTATTCGTATTACCTCCGCCAGAAGACCCTCCTGCGCGAACAACACGAAAAGGCCTACCAGAAGCAGCAGGAGTTCATCGAAAAGGAACAGCGTTGGATCGAGCGGTTCCGCTACAAGAACACCAAGGCGAGCCAGGTGCAGAGCCGCGTGAAACGCCTCGAGAAGATCGAGCGGATTGATGCCCCGCCCCCCGAGGGCCGCTCGGCGGGGTTCCGGTTCGGCGCCGTGGTGCGCACGGGCGAGGTGGTCATCGAAACCAAAGACATTGCGATGCGGTACGGCCCGCTGGTTCTGTACGAGGGAGTTTCGCTGGAAATCAAGCGGGGGGAGCGCATCGGCATCATTGGACCCAACGGCTGCGGCAAGACGACGTTGCTGCGGCATTTTGCCGGCCGTCTCCCGGGCGGCGAGGGCGAGGTGCGGCTGGGACACAAGGTCCAATTGGGCTTCTATGAACAGCATCACGACAACCTGAGCCGTGAACTCGACATCTTCCAGGAGATGCGCAATACCCGCACCGACTGGACGCCCGAGCAGGTGCGCACGTATATGGGACGGTTTTTGTTTATCGGCGACGACGTCTTCAAACCGGTCTCGGCCCTGAGCGGGGGCGAGTTGAGCCGGGTGGCTATCGCGAAACTCATCGCGCGCGAACCCAACGTGCTGCTGCTCGACGAACCGACGAACCATCTCGACATCGCGTCCCGGGAGGCGTTGGAGGAAGCCCTGGCGCAGTATCCCGGCACCCTGGTCATGGTCTCTCATGACCGCACGCTGATCGACAAGATGGCCGACCGCCTGGTCGTGTTCGAAACGGACCGGGTCGTCACGCATCTGGGCAATTACACCGACTATCGCGAACAGCGCGAGCGCCAGGCGGGCACGGTCGATGAACGGCTCGACGACCCCCTCAAGATCCGCCGGGTCGAGCGCCGGAAACGCGACAAGGCCGAGGAACGCGAACGGCGCCGCCGCAAAAAGGACCTCGATGACCTCGAAGCGCGTATCGAGGCCATGGAGGAAACCGTCGAAGACATCGAGATGCAATTCACGCGCGTGGACCCCGCCGACCACGCCAGACAACGGCAACTCAAAGAAGAATACGACGGATTGAAGGCCGATCTGTCGTCACTGTATCAGGAATGGGAGGAATTGACCGAGGAACTGGCGCAAAGTTAAGGTCCGTCGGAGCCCGATGGTCCGGATTCCGCCGGAATTGCAGCAGGGGGGCAGATGATGATTGAACGTCTGGGTTTCACGATTCCCGCAATGCTAGTGGCTATTGTAGTGGCGCACGCGGGGCAGGATGGGGACGTTTCGTTTCCCGGAGGAGGAGTGGCATTCGACGGGACCGCGGTGTACGCGGCGCCGGTCAAGGATGTCGTTACACATCCGCGGGGGTTAACGGTCACGGCCTGGGTAAACCTCGATGCGACCGCCGATTCGCAGGTCTTTCTCAATACCGGCGCCGCAAACGAGGGGTTTACGTTCTATCTGTACGACGGCATGGTCCGCATGCTGGTCAAGAATCGGGCGGACGGCTATGTGTACGCGGTGGCCCCCGCGCCGAAACCGGGCGAATGGACCCATTACGCGGGCACCTATGACGGCGAATCGGTTGCCGTGTACATGAACGGGGTGCTGCGGGAACTCAAAAACGCCCCGGGGCAGCTCACGGGACTTGGAGAGATGCTCACTCTCGGCGGGCTGGATTATGGAAAGCGCGTCGTGAAGGGAAAACTGGGCGATCTGCGGGTGTATGACCGCGTATTATCAGAAACGGAGATCGCCGCTGCCGCCGGCGGCGAAACGGCCTCCGGGCCGGTGGCGCGCTGGACCGATTCCGGACGCGACGGCGATACCTGGGCCGCTGCCGGGAGCACTGTGACGGCCCGGTTGATGGAGGCGGCGCGCGTGCTTCTGAACCGGCGCGAAGACGGCTACCGCGGCATCTGGTACTACAATCAGAAGTCCGACGACGAGTATGTCTACAAATACAGCGGCGGGCTGGGAACCTATTGCGCCAAACACATCCCCTTCGCCTGGTACGCGCCGCAGGTCAACAAGACCTTTTTCACGTACGGCGGAACCTACAAGAACGAAAACCGGCTCATCCATATGGTCTCGTACTTCGACCATGCGACGGGCGAGGTGCCGCGTCCGCTGCTGCTGCTGGACAAGCAGACCGACGACGCACACGACAACCCGGTCATTAACCTCGACCCGGACGGCTATATCTGGATCTTCTCGAGCAGCCACGGCACAGGCCGGCCCTCGTACATCTCCCGAAGCGTCGAGCCCTACTCCATCGACAGGTTCGAGTTGAAGTGGGAGGGCAACTTCTCGTATCCCCAGCCGTGGATTATTCCGGGCAAGGGGTGGCTGTTCATGCACACCCACTACACCGGCGGGCGCGCGATCTGCATGTCGACCAGTCCGGACGGCGTCAACTGGACGGAACGGCGTTTCCTCTCGCGCATGGCCCAGGGCCATTACCAGGTCACGAACTTCTTCGGGCAAAAGGTGGGCAGCGCGTTCAACTACCACCCCCCCGAGAAAGGCCTGAACTGGCGCACAAACCTCTATTACATGGAATCCGACGATCTCGGCCAAACCTGGAAGACCGCCGCGGGCGAGGTCCTGGAACCTATGTTAACGGACCCGAAAAGCCCGTGCCTCGTGGCCGAATACGAGTCCCTGGGCCTGAATGTCTACATGAAGGACATCAATTTTGATTCCGCCGGACGCCCCGTCATCCTCTACCTCACGAGCAAAGGCTACGAATCGGGGCCGAAGAACATGCCGCGCACGTGGACTATCGCGCGCTGGACCGGGCAGGACTGGCAGATCCTGCCGTCCAACATCATTTCCGACAACAACTACGACATGGGCTCGATCTACGTCGAAACGGACGCGCAGTTGCGTCTCATCGCGCCCACCCAGGTGGGCCCGCAGCCGTATAACCCCGGCGGCGAAGTCGCCATGTGGCTCTCCGACGACGGCGGGAAATCCTGGACCCTGGTCAGGCAGATGACCAGAAACAGCCCGTACAACCATACCTACGTGCGGCGGCCGGTCAATGCCCATCCCGGTTTTTACGGGTTCTGGGCGGACGGCCACGGCCGGGAACCGTCCATCTCGCGCCTCTACTTCTGCAATCGGGACGGCGATGTGTTCCGGCTGCCGTTCGACATGGAGGGTGACACGGCGAAACCGGAGCTGGTCGAGCCGTAGACAACTGACGTGCATTCGCACGGGGGTGAGCCATGACCCTGCGAAATTCTGTGACTGGCGCCGTTCTTGTTGTGAGCCTTGCCGCCTTGTTGACGCCCGCCCAGGCGGCAGACCGCCTGGACTCCTACTATGCCCATGAAA
>JAAYAQ010000060.1 GCA_012719295.1 Candidatus Hydrogenedentota bacterium
GATGATACCACGTCCGGGCGGGCGAATTGGCACATGCCCGCAGGGGAGAGTATACTGAGGGCCTATTCCTGCGGCTCGTCACTCAACAACCGGAAGGACCTGTTTTGCCATGAGAAGCGATGTTGTCAAGAAAGGGTTTGAACGCGCTCCCCACCGTTCCCTCCTGTGGGCCACCGGCCAGATCAAGGCCCGCGAAGATTTCGACAAACCGTTTATCGCCATCTGCAACAGTTTCAACGAAATCGTCCCCGGACACGTGCACCTCGACGAACTGGGCAAGCTCGCCAAGGAAGCCGTTCGCGAGGCCGGCGGCGTACCGTTCGAGTTCAACACCATCGGCGTGGACGACGGCATCGCCATGGGCCATACCGGCATGAAATACAGTCTCCCGTCGCGCGAGCTCATCGCGGATTGCGTCGAGAGCATGGTGCGCGCCCATATGTTCGACGGGATGGTCTGCATCCCCAACTGCGACAAGATCGTGCCGGGCATGCTGATGGCGTGCATTCGCTGCAACATCCCGACCATCTTCGTGTCCGGCGGGCCCATGGCCGCGGGACGCGCCCGCGACGGCAGGGCCATCGACCTCATCACCGTGTTCGAGGGGGTCGGCGCGTACAAACAGGGCAAACTCAACGACGACGAGCTGTTCGATCTCGAACGCAACGCCTGCCCCGGCTGCGGCTCGTGTTCGGGCATGTTCACCGCCAACTCGATGAACTGCCTGTGCGAAGCCCTGGGCATGGCCCTGCCCGGAAACGGCTCCTATCTCGCCACCTCGGACGAGCGCCGCGAACTCGTGCGCGCGGCCGGCCGCCAGATCGTCGAACTCGTGAAAGCCGACATCAAACCGCGCGACATCATCACCCCGAAGTCCATCGACAACGCGTTCGCGCTCGACATGGCCATGGGCGGCTCCACCAACACCGTGCTCCACACCCTCGCCATCGCGAGCGAAGGCGATATCGAGTATCCGCTGCAACGCCTCAACGACGTCGCCGCCCGTGTCCCGAACATCTGCAAGGTCTCGCCCTCGAACAAAGTCCATATGGAAGACGTGGACCGCGCGGGCGGCATCTCCGCCATCCTCGCGGAACTCGCGAAGAAGGACGGCGTTCTCCATCTTGACTGCCCCACGGTCACGCAAAAGACCCTCGGCGAGAACATCGCCGGCGCCGCCTCGAAGGACCCCGAGATCATCCGCAGCCTCGACACGCCCTACTCGGAAACGGGCGGGCTGGCGGTGCTGTTCGGCAACATCGCCCCGGACGGCGCGGTCATCAAGGCGGCGGGCGTGGCGCCCGACATCCTCAAGCACACCGGCACCGCCATCTGCTTCGACAGCGAAGAAGACGCGATGGCGGGCATCCTCGACGGCAAGGTCAAGGAAGGGCATGTGGTGGTGATTCGCTATGAAGGCCCCAAGGGCGGTCCCGGCATGAAGGAGATGCTCTCGCCCACGTCGGCCATCATGGGCATGGGCCTGGGCAGCAAGGTCAGCCTGATCACCGACGGCCGGTTCTCGGGCGGCACGCGCGGCAACTGCATCGGCCACGTCAGCCCGGAAGCCGCCGCGGGCGGGCCCATCGGCCTGATTCAGGACGGCGATACCATCGAAATCGACATCCCCGCCCGTACCCTCAACGTCAAACTCGACGCCGCGGAACTGGACAGGCGCCGGAAGGCCCTCGGGGCGCCGCCGGACCGCAAGCTTACCGGCTGGCTCAAGCGGTATCAGCGCATGGTCACCAGCGCCAACACCGGCGCGGTGCTGCAATAGCTTCGACGCATACGTCAACGCGCCCGGCGCTGTCCATCGGCCGCGCCGGGCGCGTCTTGAACACCGCCTTGAATCCGGCTTCCAGTCCGTTCCATTATGCCCCATGGCGCCAATTCCGATGACACCAACAGGAACCATCATGCATACAAGCACTGTTCGATTGCTGGCGGCGTGCGCAGCGGCCGTTATCGCCTTCCCGGCCGTCTCGTTCGGAGACGCGGGGGAATCGTATGGCGTGAAGGAGATCGTCGACGTGGTCCCCGTTTGGCCGGGCCACCCCGTGGGCTTCTGCCTGCTGACCCGCGGCGCTCGCCAGTATGTGGCCTTCTATGATGCCAACCGCCAGATGACCGTCGCCCAGCGGACACTTGACCGCGCCGAATGGACCCTGGCGCGGCTCCCCGAACAGGTGAACTGGGACAGCCACAACTCGGTGACCATGGCCATCGACGCGGCCGGGTGCATCCACCTCTCCGGGAACATGCACTGCGCGCCCCTGGTATACTTCAAGACCCGCGAGCCGGGCGACATCACCACCTTTGAACGCGTCACCTCGCTCGTGGGCAGCCTGGAAGACAAATGCACCTATCCCAAATTCCTGACCGGACCCAACGGCGAGTTCCTCTTTGAATACCGGCACGGTTCGAGCGGCAACGGGATAAACCTCTACAACGTGTACGACCCCGCCACGCAATCGTGGCGGCGCCTGGTCGACGGCCCGCTACTCGATGGCCAGGGCGAGATGAACGCCTACGCCACCGGCCCCACCCTCGGCCCCGACGGCTGGTACCACATGGTCTGGGTGTGGCGCGATACCCCGGATTGCGCCACGAATCACGACCTGTCGTACGCCCGCAGCAAAGACCTCGTCCACTGGGAGACCAGTCGAGGCGCGGCGCTGTCGCTCCCCATCACCATCGACAACGGCGAAATCGTCGACCCGGTTCCCCCCGGCGGCGGCATCATCAACGGCAACACGCGGATCGGCTTCGACGCGCAGAACCGGGTCATTCTCAGCTACCACAAGTACGACGCGGC
>JAAYAQ010000382.1 GCA_012719295.1 Candidatus Hydrogenedentota bacterium
GCCGCCGACATTGCGATCAAGTCGCCGGGCGACTCCACCAAGGTGGTGCAGGAGGGGCACATTGTGCTCTACCACACGTTCTGCGCATTGATCGAGGCCCACTACTTTCCCGAGATGCGCTGAGTCCGGCTATCCCTAGTCGCCGAGGTATCCGTGCCCCCGGAGGGCTTCCAGCATCTCCGGGTCAAGATCCTGCCGGCGGATGCGTTCCGCGCCGGCTTCGTACCAGACGTACACGCCGAAGGTTTGCCGGGGCGCCGCGGACTGCATATCGGCCCACGTGGCTTCGATGGCGCCTGGATTGAGGAGCGTTCCGTCGAGGGTCATCGGGGTCAGGGCGCTTCCGACGCGCACCTGTTCCGGCCCGACAATGGCGCCATCCCGGGCGATGCTCACGGAGACCGGCACGTCGCCGGGCACCTCGACAATCATGTGAGCGCTGTCGTCTGCCGCACCCTCCGGCGAAACCGGAGCGGGTCCGAGACGTTCCCAGTCTTTCAGGAGAATCTCGAAGACAACGCCCGCGCCGGAGTGGCGGGCGTTGCCGCGTTCGCCGGGAAAGAAGATGCCGTACGCCCCAACCTGTTCCGCCTCGACCTGGCACCGGACTTCACACGACGTGCCCGGTTCCCGCGTCACGAGGATGTGCAGACCGGTCCGTCCGCGCTGCTCCCAGCGGTCCACCTGGCAAGCCAGCGCTTCGCCCCACGGCGGGGTGACCGGCAGGGGATGCTGTTCGCCGGGGTCCGCGGCGAGGTCGTACCAGAACGACGCGCCGGCCGCGCGGTCGCGAATGTACTTCTCTCCGGTGGTCTTTGCGGCAAGCAGATCCGCCTTGTTGAGCTCGAGCGAAGCGAATCCGATGGCGGGGGCGATTTCGCCGCCCATGATGTACGGCCAGAACGACCTTCCCTGAAACCGGGATTCGGGCGGGGCCTCCACCATGTCGAGAATCGTCGGGGCGATGTCCACCATCTCGAGCAGGGCGTCGCGCTGTTCGCCCTTGAGACGCCCGCCGGGCAATTTCCAGATCAGGGGCACGCGCAGCTGCTCTTCGTAGAGCGTTTTGCCATGATCCGTTCCACCGTGTTCCCAGAACTCCTCGCCGTGGTCAGACACCACGATGATGGCGGTATTCTCATACATACCGAGGCGTCTCAGCGTCTCGATGACGCGCCCGAACTGGGCATCGGTGTACGCGATTTCCGCGTCATACCGGTCGACGGCCTTCTGTCGGGCGATTTCCGTCGCCGTACCGCTATAGGCGTTCGGCTGAAACCGGCTCTCGAATCCGCCGGGGGGCTCATAGGGACCGTGAGGACCCATGGCGTGCAGATAGGCAAACCAGGGCCGCCCGGCCAGCGTCGGGAGGACTTCGAGGAAGTGTTCCACAAGCGTTGCGTCGTCCGCCTGGCGCCAGTTTTCGGAGTCCACATCGGTGTAGACATCGAACTCCGAACCGAGGTTCCAGACCGGCAGACAATGAGGATTCGCGACATAACCGTGCGTTTCGTATCCGAAACCGTGCAGGACAAACGCCAGCCGCGGCAGGTTCTCGCGCACCAGGTCGAACGCGTCGTGTGCACCGTGGGTGGCCGGGTACGTGCCCGTCAGGAGCGATGCGACGGATGGCCGCGTCCACGAGGACGGCGGCACAAGACAGGTAAACAAGACCGCATCCTCGCGGAGTTGATCGATATGGGGCGTGGTTTCGCGTTCGTAGCCGTAGCAGCCAACATGATCCTGCCGCAACGTGTCGATCAGAAACACCAGCACATTCGGCTTCTTCGGGTTGCCCTGTATGAGTTCACACACGCCCACGACAAACGGGCGCTCGCATTCCAGCCGGAGCCGGCAGGGCTTGCCGGCATGTCCGCCCAGATCGACGGCCGCGAAAGCCCATGTTCCGGGACCGGCGCTCTGAAACGTGTCGAGCACGGTTTCGCCGGCCCAGAGCTGCGCCCGCACGGGCGCCGGCTGTTCCACGTCTTCAAGCAGAGATACCCGGAAGACCCCCGACTCCGGCGCCATTCCCAGGGCGAGCGTGTGCTCCCCGGCTGGCAGGTCCCGCCCTCTCCCCCATGCCGTTTTTCGTACAACCGGGGAAGGCCGGGACTCATCGCGCTGATGCGCAGGCTGTGGCGGCTTCGAAGGCGGTTTGGAATCGCATCCGGGCACCAGGATCGTCACGAGCACCGCTATGCACACAACAAGCTGCTTCATGGCGACAGCTTATCATCGCGCGGCCCGCGCCGACAAATCGATCACCGGTGTCCTAACCAGTTAGATATAGCACAATATACAGCAGAACCGGCATGGTCACGACACTGAACAGAAATGACCAGGATACCACGCTGGCGAGAAACGCCGGCTTCACCTCGAACTGTACGCCGAAGACCGCCATCCCGACCGCGGTCGGCCCGCTCACCTGGACGACGAACACGCCCGCTTCCAGGCCGCGCAGACCGAGACTCCAGGCGGCGCCCGCGGCGAGCAGAGGCGCGACGCACAGCCTCAGCAGGCAGGCCAAAAAGACGTTGGCGCCGGTTTCGAGACGCGTTTCGGCCAGTTGCGCCCCCAGAATCAGCAGCTGGGCGGGGATGGAGGCGTCCGCGAGCAGCTCCACGCCGCGGACGAAGGCCAGCGCAAGCGCTTCGGAGACACTCGTGCCGCTCAATTCTTCCGGCGGCCGCCAGCCCAGCCGTTGAAGCGCGAGCGCGAGGAAGAAGGCGTATACCATGGGGAACTTCAGCACGCCCTTCAGCGCGCTCAGCACGGCGCCGCGGCTTCGCTGGGCGAGGTAGATCCCCACGGTGTTCTGCAGAAAGCTGCCGCATACCAGCACGATCACGGCCAGGGGCAACATCTCCTGGCCAAAGGCGAACAAGACCACGGGCAGACCGAAGTTTCCCAGATTGGGAAACTGGGTCATCAAAAACGCGCTGAGCTGATCGCCCTCAAGCCGGCGCAGGCGCGCAACGAGGTACAGCAGCGCGAGCATCGAGAACGTGGCGGCCGCCAGGGCGCCGGCATACCGCGCGAACAGTCCCCACTCGATCTCCCGCCGCGACAAACTGCTGAACACCAGGCAGGGAATCAACAGGTACAGGTTCAGCGACGACAGGGTCCGGACATCGAACGCAACCGCCCGCCGCACGCCATACGCCGCTCCGGCGACCAGAAACACGGGGACTACGGCCGACATCACGGCAAGGATCGTGGACAAGACTCCCTCCCACGTTGCGCTGGCTTTGTTCGCGCCGAATGCGCGCGTCTATGGTTCAGGCACGTAGTCGCCCGGGACTTTCAGCACGGTTACGGTCGGGATCTCCTCGCCGCGAAAGACCCGGATCAGGACCGACTCGTTCGGCAGCGCGTGTTCTTTCATGAGCCGCTTGAAGTCGTCCATACCGCGGACGGCGTCTTTTCCGATGCGCACGATGATGTCGCCGACCCGGATGCCGGCCTTATCGGCGGGACTGCTCACCTTGACTTCCGACACGACCACGCCGGTCAGGTCCGCTTCGAGCCCCAGGCGCTCGCGCATCTGGTCCGTGAGGGGTTGGGTGCGCAGGCCCAGGATGTCTTCCGTGGCGGGCTGCGGTGCGAGCTGGCTGTCTTCGGGGAATTCCTCGAGTCTCACGTCGAGTTCAACAGACGCGCCCTCGCGCCACACTTCGAGTTTCACGGTCTCGCCCGGCTCGATGTCGGAGATCTTCATTTTGAGGTCGCTGTCGTTCTCGACGACGCTCCCATTCACCTTGCGTACGACGTCATCGGGCTTGACGCCCGCGCGTGCGGCCGGGGTGTCCTCCGAGACGTCGATCACAAACGCGCCCTTGGAGTCGGGAAGGCCGAGAGCGTCGGCATAGTCTTCGGCGGCGTCGATGTAGACGCCGAGATAGCCGCGCGTGACCCGGCCCTCGGCGATCAGGATCGGAATGATCTTCTTGGCGGCATTGATCGGAATGGCGAATCCCAGAGACTCCGCCCCGTAGACGATGGCCACGTTAATCCCGATGACCTCGCCGTCGATGTTGCACAGGGGGCCGCCGCTGTTGCCCAGGTTAATGGCGGCGTCGGTCTGGACCAGGTTCTGGAAGCGCAGGCCGAGATTGAGCCCTTCGCGTCCCAGGGCCGTGATGTGGCCAAAGGACAACGACCCTTCCAGGCCGCGCGGACTGCCCGCCGCGACGCTGAACTGCCCGACCTTCAGGACATCGGAATCGCCGAGCACGGCCGTGGGCAGCTCGAAATCGGCCTGGACCTTGATCACGGCGATATCGGTCTGCGGGTCGCGTCCGATGGTCGTAGCGTCGAGCACGCGGCCGTTCCAGAAGCGCACTTCGATGGACGTCGCGTCCTCGACCACATGATTGTTGGTGATGATGTAGCCGTCCTTGCTGAAAATGAACCCCGAGCCGGACGCTTCGCGGCGCGGCATGGGTTGCGGCACGCCTTCGCGGGGCGCGGGGATGTTGAAGAAGCGGAAGATGTCTTCGGGGATCTGGCCGTCTTCGGAGAGACCCTCGGGCATCGCGCTCTTGACGTCGATGTTGACCACGCACGGACGGATCTTCTCGCCCACCTCGATAAACGCGCTCTCCAACTGCTGGAGCAGTTCCATCGCGGCATAACTCTGAAGAGAGAAGGCCACAACGGCCCCCAGAATAATCGCGGCCGCGAACCTGTGCTTTCTCATGCTGTTCCTCCTTTGACGTCCATCGAGGCTCGGGGATGGATGGCTTTATGGATTTCCTCGCGGATTTCCTCTTGCGGTTCCGGATCCAGGACTCTGTTGCTGTTTCGGGTCACATAAAACGAGTCGCGCACGCGCCGGGCGTCCGTTGCGATGCGCGCGGTCGAAATGTTCAGATTCAACTTGGCCATGGCACGCGTGATGTCATAGAGTAACCCAGTTCGGTCTCCCGTTTCGATATCGATGACGGTATGGGTGCGCGAGGACTGGTTGTCGAAATCGATCCGGGTGGTCACGGGGACGCGGGGTTGCAACAGCGCGAACAGGCGGCGCCGGGAGCTGTCGACGTAGTCCTGAACGTCCTCGAATTCGAGCAATACGCGGCGCAACACCTCCTGAATGGAGGCGATCTGGGCAGGGGTAAGCGGCGCGTGCCGCCGCGTGTCCACCACCAGGAACGAATCGAGCACGTAGCCGTCGGGGCGGGTAAACAGCGCGGCGGTGTGGATGTCGACGAGCTGGGAGGCGAAACTGCCGGCGATCTGGCTGAAGAGGCCGGGCCGGTCCTGCGCGCAGATGACGATGGTGGTCATACCGGCCACCTCGTTGGTGCTGGCGGCCACGATCAGTCCGGTTTCCCGGCCCTGGCGGACGTACTCGAGATGTTCCGCGATCTCCTGGGGGCGGAACGCGGCCAGATACCGTTGGCCAAGCCCCTGGATGTGCTCGATCGCTTCCTGTTCCCGGTCCGTGTCGACCAGTTCAAGCACGCGGCGCGCTTTGGGGGACGCCCAGAAATCCTGGACCACCGTTTCGGCGGGTCCGAGGAGGCGCTGCACGGTGCGCAGGTACAGGCGCATCAGCAGCGCGCCCTTCCATTCGTTCCAGACCCCGGGCCCGACAGCGCTCAAATCGGCGTACGACAAAAGAAACAGGGCGCGCAGGCGCTGCTCGTTCTTCATCGTGTCCGCGAACGTCTCGACAATGTCCTCGTCGTCGACATCGCGGTACTGGCTGAGATTGGTCATGAGGACATGGTGCTGGACCAGGAAGGCGATGCGTTCCTCGTCGTCCTCGGGCATGCCGATTCGGCTGCAGATGCGCCGGGTGAGGCGGACGCTCTCGTCGACGTGCACATCGCCCCGGGCCTTGCCCAGGTCATGGAACAGGATTGCCATGACAAGCACGTAGGGGTCCGTTAGATGTTCGAGGGCTTCCCGGAGACAGCCCCGGATGGAGCCGTCGAGTTCGTCGATGCGGGCCAGGGCCTCGATCGCGCGCAGGGTGTGCTCGCCGACGGGGTAGCTGTGGAAATCCTTGTACCGGATGAGGTTTTCGATCTCGCTGAATTCGGGCAGGTACCGGGTCAGGAACCCGCATCGCGAGGCCTGGCGCAGGGCATGTCCGGCCTGCAGGGGGCGGTTGCATATCGCCACGAAAAAGCGGCGCACCAGATCGCTCGAGCAGAAGGTCGGGTTCACCAGATGCAGATTGGCCCGCACGAGGCGTTCCGTCGGACGGCTCAGCGCCGCCATGTGCCGGGCACATTGCCAGAACGTCTCCATCAGGCGCGCGGGATTGTGCGCAAACCAGTAGGGGTCGCCGCCGCCCACGTACAGCAACCCGTCGCGCACCTGCACGCCGGCGCGATGGCCTTCCCGGCCGGGGTTCAGGGCGGTCGCGGAGGGCTGGTGGCAGATGCGCGCCGCGACATGAAGCAGCCGCCGCAGTTTCGCGGCGGACGCATAATAATCGGACATCAATCCCGACAGGTTCACGACGGATTCCTCGGAATACCCGAAGGCTTCGCAGATGCTCCGCTGGGTGGAGAAGAGGAGGTCGTCGTGCTGTTTACCGGCGCTGAAATGCATCTCATTGCGCAAACGCAGGACGAAATCGAGCCCGTCCATGAATTCGAGGTTCTCGTCGGCCGAGAACAGGCCCTGGCTGACCGCCTCTTCGAGGGTATTCACGTCGTAGACCGTCATCAGGAGCCACAACGCGGTGTGGTAATCGCGCAGGCCGCCGGCGTTTTCCTTGATGTTGGGCTCGGCGGCATACAGGTCGCGGTATTGGGCGGAGAGCCCGTCGGTGCGGTCGTGGAGCTTCTGTTCGATGAACGCTTCGCTGGCGGCGCCGCGCATCTGTTCGCGCAGGAGCAGCTTCAAGCGCGCAAAGACCGTGTTGTCGCCCACGACATGACGCCCTTCGAGAATGCTCGTGAAGACGGCAATATCGTGGCGCGCCAGTTCCAGCGAGTCGTCCGTACTGCGGACGGCGAACCCCACATGGAACCCGGCGTCCCACAGGAAGGGGACCAGGTAGCCGCCGATTTCGCGAATCTGGTCGCTCATGGCCCCTTCATACACGAGGGCGATGTCGAGATCGGAAAAGGGATTGAGTTGGTGGCGGCCGTATCCGCCGAGGGCGCACAGGGAGATGCGCGTGCGCAGGGCATGGTGGCCCGGCATGCCGGCCAGGGCAAAGGCGAACACGGCGTGGAGCACCTTGTCGGACATGCGCGACAGAGCGGCCACGACGTCATGCCCCGACATCCCTTCGCTATGGCGCCGCTGGATGTCCGCGCGGGCCTCGTGCGCGAACTGACGCACCGCGTCGAGGCACTCGTCGCGCGGAGGCGCCTTTTGCTTTACCTGGGCCTGCTTTACGATGGCCTCAAGGGGATCCGTCACTCAGCACCGCCCGTCTTCGGCGTGCCGGCCGTTACGGACGGCGCCGGCGTGTAGGGAGGCCCCACCAGCGTCATAGCGGCGGCTTCGGTCCATCCGCGTTGTCCGTCGGTCGTGGAAACGAGCAGCCACGCGTTCTGGCGCTCCTCGACGCGGACGCGGTCGCCGGCAGACAATTCGAAGTGGACCGTGCCGGTATCATCGAGAGCGTAACGCACCGGAACGCGTTCCTGACTGGCCACGGCAATGGCCGGGGGATGCGCTTTGGCCCAGGCGGAGATGCCGAACGCGAGCGCCGCGAGGGCCACGCCGGCGAGCAGGAGCCTGGAATACGCGAACCGCCGGTATCTGCGGAGGCCGAGCAACGCCCAGAACGCGCACCAGCAGAGGGCCGCGGCGGCAGATACGAATTGGGGGGAGAGGTGTTCGTGCCAGAAGAAAATGGTTTGCTCCCACCAGGGCGGCAAGGGCGGCGCGAGCCGGCGCTGGGCCGATGCCAGCGCGTGGTCGAGGTTCATGCGCGCGCGGTCGAAGCCGGGTTCCAGACGCAGGGCGCGCTCATAGTTGGCCACGGCCGGGCCGAGCCTCCCGGCGGAGAAGCAGGCGTTTCCCAGATTGAAAAAGACCACCGCGTCGTGTACTCCATCCGCGATCAACTGCTCATACAGCGCGGCGGCCTCGTCGTAGCGTCCCGCGCCATAGGCGGCGTTGGCTTCGTCAAACAGCGCTTCAGGGGAGGAAACCGCCGCCACTACGCATAGTATAGAAAACAGCGGCGCCATCACCGAGATTCCTTTCGGAGCCAGAGATCCAGGTGCTCCATGCTTTCCCGGGCGGAGTCGAGCAGCGGTTCGACGGCCTCACGGGAAAGCGTCTCCCCGGCGTACCGGGCGCGTTCACAGGTCCGGAGGATGTCGAGCAGCCTGGCCGCGGCGTCCTGGGTGATCGCGCGCCCCTCAAAGAGGTCCCGCACGTCCGTAGACGTCATCCCCGCCTCGGGGAGATCGAACTTGTCGGCGATATAGCCGTTGATCGCCCGGTACAGCGCGTCCGCGCGATCGCCCGCATCCAGGACATGCCGCAGGCGTTTTCGCATCCGCGATTTTGCGCGGTAGGCGCGCGCGAACGAGTGGTCCTGCGCGAACCGGCGCTGGCGGGCGGTCCAGAGCGTCAGTGCGCCGTACGCCAGGGGCGGGAACAGCAGGACGGTGACGGCGCCCGCCCGGGACGACGGGCCCCGGCGCAGCTGATTCACCGCGGTCACGATCGGCAGCAATCCGTACTGCGCTCCATCGGCGCGTTCGGGTTCCGGAGCGATCGACGCGCCGGCCACCAGCCGCCGGCCGTTCTCACCGCTGGCCGCCACGTTCACAATGAAGGCCGGCGATTTCTCGGTCACGAACGCTTCCTTGACCGGGTCGAAATAGCAGAATTCGACGGGCGGAATGGCCAGAGCACCTGCCTTGACCGGGGTGACCTGATACGAAAACGTGGTCTCCGCGGTGACTCCCTCCGGATCCATGATGGGTTGGACAGCGCGTTCGGGCTCCGACACGTGGGCGCCCTCGAGGGCGGGCAGTTTTGGTTCGGCAATGGCGGCCGGGTTGCCCGTGCCGTTGACCCGGATGATCAGGGTGACCGGCACGTTCTGCGTGGTGTTGCGCGGCGTGACCTGTGCCTGAAAGGTGAATTGCCCCACGGCGCCGTTGAATTTCAGGGGGCGTTTCGGCAGCGGTTTCACCGTGATGGGGATCGGATCGGCGTGAAGGTCCAGGCGCGCGGATACCGGCCCGCGAACGGTGTGGGCATAGACCGCGGCGTTCCATTCCCACGGCGGCACGACCAGGTCGCCGGGACTCGTGGCGAAGAGGGTCTGGCGCCATCGCGCGCCGCGATAACGCCGTCCCTCAAACTCGGCGTAGAGCCCGTCGAGCTCCTCGGGACGCTCGGGGATGCTGTAAAACCCTTCGGTTTCCGGGAACGTGAGCTCGATCCCGCCCTCCGGGGTGCTTACGCGCACGGCGCTTTCATCCAGCCGGTAAAACGACATCGTGAGCGATACCGGCTCTCCAACATAGACCTCGGTTTTGTCGACTTCGGTCCTCAAAAAAGCGACATCCTCCACCGACAGGTGGGTGACGTTGTCCTCTTCGGGCCCGGTTGCCGCGGGAGGGAGCGGGGGCCCCTCGGCGCCAGCGGGCACCACGCGGACCACCACCGGCTTGCTGCTGACCGGTTTGCCATCGATTTCGACCGTCAGGGGCGGAATGGTCACATCGCCTTCCTGAAGCGCTCTGGCGTTGAACCCCTGCACCTGGGTAAATTTCTGTCCCTGGCCCAGCACAGCGGAAAAGAGACTGCGTTGGAGGGAGGGGCGCGGTTCGATATAGAGTTGACTGACCTGCGGCATGCGCACATCGCCGATCTTGCGGCCTTCCACTTCGACTACGATGGTGAAGACCTGCCCCACTTCGACCACCTCGTCGGTGGCATACACCTTGAGCGAACCCTCACCGGCAACCGCCGGCGCGAGCGCGACGGCGCACATGGCCGCTGCCGTGATCCAGCGCACGTTCATCACCACCATTCCCTGCGGATCTGCGAATCGGGCACGCTGGTTCGCAGGTCCTGCTGCTCGCGTTTGTCCTGGGCTTCGAGCGACTGGAGGATGGCCTCGATGGTCTGGCGATCCTGCATCTCCTCCGGGTCCTCCTCACCGGGCTTCTCTTCGTCCGCCCTCGGGGCCTCGGCCTGCAGCTGTTGCGGCTGTTGTTGAGGCTGCCCCTCTTCCTCTTGCTGATCCGGCTGTTGCTGCGCCTGATCTTCGGACTCGTCCGGCTCTTCCTGCGGCTGGTCCCCGTCTTGCTGTTCCTGCGTGCCCTGTTGCTGGTCCTGTTGCTGGTCCTGCTCACCCTCCTGCTGTTGCTGCTCCTCTTCCTGCTGCTGCTCCGGCGGCGGGACTTGCAGCATGCGTTTCAACAGATAGCGGATGTGGTCCAGGTTGTGACGCGCCTCCTTGTGTTCGGGGTAGCGTTCGAGGACCCCCTCGTATGAAGCGACCGCCTCCTCGAACGCTGCAATGGTGGCCTTCTGGTCGCCCAGCGCCACCGTTTGCTTGGCGATTTGGGCCATGGTGTTGGCGTGATTGTACGACGCGTCAACACGCAGCGATTTGTCGCGGCTCGTCGTGGCCCGCTTGAACGCGTCCCGGGCGGAAGAAAAGAGCTCGATGGCCCCCTCGGGGTCCTGCAGCGCAACGACGCTGCTGCCTTCTTCGTAATCGGCGCACCCGAGGCTGTAGTAGACGGCTTCGTTTTCGGGATGTTCGACCTGCAAGCCCCGGTAGACCTCCCGGGCGCCTTCGAAATCCCCGCTGTTCAGCAGGGCGTTGCCGTAAGCGAGCTGTTCGCGGAACGTATCCGCGGCCGCCGTGCACACCGGCAGCATGATGCAGAGGCACGCCGTCGCGACGGCCCGCCATAAGAAACCCCGCCTGTGCTGTTGCCGCTTATCCATGCTGTGTCTCGCGTCGCGGCTGCGTCGCGCGTCGCGCCTTCCAGGCGCGCAACCACGGCATCGCAGCCAGCCAGAACCCTTCCGCGGCAAACAGCGCGATGGCCGCGGTCAATGGCCACTGGTACCGGTTTACGAGTTGCAGGCGCACATCACTTTCGACCATCCGGCTTTCCAGACGTTCCATGGCCCCGCGTATCTGCTCGATGTCCCAGTCGTCCGGGGTCGCGGCGACGTACGGACCGTTTCCGGCATCAGCGACCCGAATGAGGGTCTCTTCGTCCAGTTTGGAGAGATGGGTCATTCCGCGCGCAGCCGCGCCCCGGACGCCTTCGCGGGCCATCCATCCGGGAATCTCGATCTCGGCGCCGTCGGGGTCGCCCACGCCAATCACGTACACGCGGCAATACTGCGAGGCCTCCCGGGCCATTTCGATGGCATCCCCGGAGACCTCTTCGCCGTCAGAGATGAGCAGGATCGCGCGGGTATCGCGGGCAAACTCGTCGCGCTTGGTGTCTTCGTCCTTGAAGACCTCGACCGCGCCCGCCAGGGCGGCAGCGATGTCCGTGCCTTCGCGGCTGATCGAGTCGGTGTCGACGGCGCTGAGCACGGCCTTGAAATACCCGTGGTCGAGCGTCATGGGGCACTGGAGCCCGGCCGCTCCCGTGAATGCGATCAGGCCGAAGCGGTCGCCGGGCGAATGATCGACCAGGGTGACGATCTTCTGTTTGGCGCGTTCGAGGCGGCTCGGAAGCAGGTCCGTGGCGCGCATGCTCTCCGAGATGTCGAGACAGACCAGTACGTCGCGGCTGTGTTTGCGGACCTCTTTCCAGGCGCGCCCCCAGTGGGGCTGCGCGAGCGCCAGCAGGAGAAAGGCGAACCCCAGCACGGTGAACCAGAAGAGTGGCCGCCGCACGCGTTCGTCGTAGCTGCCCACCAGCCGCGGGAGCAGGGTATGCTGGACGAAGAGGGCGATCCGGCGTTTGCGGCGGATTTCGAGCCAGTACAGCGCCCCCACCGACAGCAGCACCGCACCGAGCGCCACGGTCAGCCACAAGGGCAACTGGGACAGGGGAAATCCAAACCCGAACTTCACGCCAACCTCCTAGGGAATCGGTTCAAACCACATGCGGCGCACAACGACCGCCGTACACATCAACGCGCCGCCAAAAACAGCCCAGGGGAAGAATCCTTCCTCGTACTCGTAATAGTCGCCGATCTCGATCTCAGTGGCCTCCAGCTGATTGATTTCCTCGTAGGCGCCGATCAGCGATTCCGTATCGGTGGCGCGATAAAAGCGCCCGCCGGTAATCTCCGCGATCTTCCGCAGGGACTCCTCGTCGATGGGCATCTGGGCGGGCATCATCACGTTGCCCCACAGGCTGCGCCGGGGCACCAGCACCTCGCCCTGCGAGCCCGCGCCGATGGTGTAGATGCGGATGCTGTATTCTTTGGCCAGATTGGCGGCCGTGACCGGGTCGAGCTCGCCCGAATTGTTCAGCCCGTCCGTCAACAGGATGATCACCTTGGTATCGGCCTCGGACTTCCGCAAGCGGCTGGCCGCCAGCCCGATGGCCGAGCCGATGGCTGTTCCCTGCTTCCGGGGATCCCGTTCGTCGATGCTGGCAAGCTCCAGTTCGCGATCGAGCAGGTCGTAGTCCAGCGTCAGAGGACACTGGGTCCAGGCATACCCTGCGTAGAGGACCAGGCCGAGCCGATCGAGGCCGTAGCGGTCCTCGGGTTTCTGCTTGCGGCTCGCAATGAAATCGCGTACGGCGTCCTTGGTCACCTCGAGGCGGTTTTTGCGCGCGCCCCGCGACTCGAAATCCTGCGCGGCCATGCTGCCCGACACGTCGACACAGAGCATGATATCGACCACGTCGGCCCGATCGAGCCGGGGCTGGAGCCCCTTCAGGGGCCGGGCCAGCGCGACCAGCAGCAGCAGCAGGGCCAGCGCGCGCATGAGCGCGGGCAGACGCCGCAGGACGGCCCGCTTCGCGCTGGCGACCCTGCGCAGGGTCTCCCCGGTCGAAATGCTGATGGCGCCGGGCGCCCGCGCGAAACATTCGAGCACAAACAGCAGTACGATCAGCGGCGCCAGAAGCAGCAGCCAGGGGTGCATGAAGGTGTTTATCTGAAACCAGGTCATGCCGCCTCTTCCTTGGGCGCGGGCCCCTGTTCCTGGACCGGGATGGTCTCGTCGATGAATTTGAGCACCAGGGTAAAGCTGCGTTCCATCTCTTCGACGGCCGGCTCGTATTGCGCGAACTTCACCCGGTCGCAGTGCTTGAGGAAACGCCCGAGACGGCGCTGGTGGGCGTCGGTGAGGGCGCCGCTCCGCGCGGCTTCCGACAGGAACTCGGGCGTGGTCTGTTCGGGCGCGTGAATGCGGAACCGATCCTCGATGTACACGCGCAGAATGTCCGACAATTCCACATAAAATGCCTGAAACTCCCCTGCTTCCGGGAGTTTGCGGGCGTCGAGCGCGCGCAGGCGGTCAAACGCGACCTCCCAGGGCGGGCGCGGGGGTACAACACGCGCGCGCTTGACGCGTTTAAGCACAAGCAGGAGGATGGCGATACCCAGCGCAACGGCCGCCGCGGCGCCGGCCGCCCAGCCCACCCACGGTTGCAGCCAGGGGCTGGGAAGCTCGGCGGGACCCGCGTTCTCCTCAAATCGCTCCGCATCCATCAGCTCTTCGGAGGTCAAATCGCGCACCCGGATCGCCGGAGACGGAACGGTGATCTCACGCGCGTCATCCACCTTGACCACCGCGGGCGCGATCGGATAGTACCCCATAAAGATGGGGTCCAGGACGTAGGTTTCGCGGATTCGCACCCGCCCACCCCGAATCTCCTCGCGGGTGCGTTCGGGCGGACCGTAGACGGCCAGCCCGCCAAACTTGCCGGCCATCTCGGGGATCGACACCTTCGCCCCGGCAGGCGCTTCAACCTCGATCCGGTATTCGGCCTGGCGATGGAACGGAATCACGGGCGGCTCGACAACCACGCGCACGGCGACGTCCGGCGGCGCCGCCGCCGCAAGCACCAGAGCTATGGAGGCAAGGAGGTTCATCCCGCTGGCGGCTCCTTCTTCAACCGCTCAGGGTAGAGCTGCACGCTGCGCGCCTTGAGCGTATCGGCCACGAGCGCCTGAAACTGCTCCTGCTGTTTTTCGGCCCGCAACATGCGCTCGGCCTGCGCCTTGACTTCATCAAACGAATGGACTTTGGCCGGGGTTTCGCTGACGGCGAACACATGCCACGCGCCGTCCAGCTCGACAGGCTCAGACACCGCCCCGGGCGGGGTTTTCATGATGGCGTCGAGCGCTGCCGCGTCGTGTTCGGCCTTTCCAAGCCCTTGCAGGACCCGGCCGCCGCTCACAATCACGTTTGGCGCATCGTTCGGCTGCTTTTGCGCCTCCTCCAGGTTCAGCCGGGCGGCTTCGGCGCTGTCTCCTCTGCCCACGAGGCCCGTGCGAACTGCGGGCTCGGTAAACCGCTCGATCTCCGCCTCGTAATACCGCTTTACGTCCTCGGGGGCGATGGCAATCTTCGAGTCAACCTCCTGATCGATCAAACGCCGGACAATGAGTCCGTCGCGCAGGCGGGCCAGTTCGTCCTGCACCTCGGGCGTCTGGTCCAGCTCGAGCCGCAGCGCCTTGTCGAGCAGCAGGCGTTCCGCGACGATGTCCCGGAGCAGTTCCATGCGCTTTTCGGGGGCGACAAAGGATTCGCGCGCCGCGGGAGGCAGTTTCTCGATTTCGCGATCGAGATCGCGGTCGGTGATGATCTGGCCGGCGAACTCGGCCAGCACGGCCTCGCCTTCCTCGAGATCGGCGGCGGTCCGCTGGGGAGCGGTCCGCTTGCGCAGTTCCCGGCGCAGGTCATTGGAACGGCCAAGGCGTTCGAGACACAGCACGATCTTGCCGCTGATTTCGTCGCTCATGGGGTTTTCCGGGTGGAGCATCTCGGCCTGGTACAGATACTCGAGCGCTTTTTCGTACCGTTCGGCATCAATGGCCAGCTTGCCGACGCTGTAGCACACGTTGGCACGGGCCCCGGGCTCGAGGGACGCGCGTTCGAGGTAGGCTTCGTATGCGCTGATGGCGGCGTCCTTGAGGCCTTTCTGCTCCAGCAGGGTGGCGTATTCCCGCAGAGCCGCATCCGGCAGGCCCCCTCCCCCGCCGCTCTGCCGCGCCGAACCGCCGTGGCCGGAAGTCCAGACGATGGCGGCGATTATGCCCGCGAAGCCCAGGACGAGCAGGATGGTGTTGACGAACGGCCACGGGGCGCCGGGCCGCGAACGTTCCCGGGCCTCTTCTCGAAACGCCTTCAATCTGTCCGGTGTGTTCTCACCCACGTCCATCTGCCTCATGTTGCTTCATTAGCCATACCGCCGCTCGCGCATGCGGAAAAAGCGGTAGAGCTCGTTCACATACGACCGGTCGGTGCGCACGCTGATGACGTCCACGCCCGTCCGGCGGAAAATTTCGTCCCGCGTTTTCGTGCGCTGCCGGGCGGCGCGGGCATATTCCTCGCGCACGCTGCGGACACTCGTGTCGACGAGGGTCTCGTGCCCGGACTCCGCATCCTCCACGGCGACCAGCCCGACATCGGGCAGAAACTCCTCGCGCGGATCGCTCACGTGTACCGCGATCACGTCATGACGCCGGTTCGCCACCCGCAGCGGCACCTCGTAGCCCTCGGCCATGAAATCAGACACGAGAAACGTGACGGCCCGGCGCCGGGTGACGCCGTTGAGGAAGTGGAGCGCGCCGGGAATGTTGGTGCGACGGCCCCGCGGCTGGAAATGGAGCACTTCACGAATGACGCGCAGCACGTGTTTCCTGCCCTTGCTGGGCGGCACATACAGCTCGACGTCGTCTGTGAAGACGATCAGGCCGACTTTGTCGTTGTTCTGAATGGCCGAGAACGCCAGCACCGCGCACAGCTCGGCCGCCAGTTCGATCTTGAGCCGCCCCACGCCGCCGAAGCGCTCCGAGCCGCTCGCATCGACCATGAGCATGACCGTCAATTCGCGTTCCTCGGCGAGCAGTTTCACATGGGGCACGCCCGTGCGCGCGGTCACGTTCCAGTCGATCATGCGGATGTCATCGCCGGGCACATACTCGCGCACTTCGCGGAACTCCATCCCCTGGCCCTTGAACACGCTTTCATACTGGCCCGCGAGGATGTCGTTCACCATGTGGCTCGTCCGGATCTGAATCCGGCGAATCTGCTGCATTACCTCTTGCGGAATCATATCGGTCTTCGTTTCCCGGCTTACGGCACCGGCACGGTGTCCAGAATCTGCCGGATGATGTCTTCACTGGTCATGTTTTCGGCCTCGGCTTCGTAGGTCACGATGATGCGGTGGCGCAGGATGTCCATGGCCACCTGCTTGACGTCGTTGGGGAAGACGTTGCCCTCGCCCTGCAGAAACGCCAGCGCGCGGGCGGCCTGCTGCAGGTAAATCGTCGCGCGGGGCGAAGCCCCGTATTCGATGAGGTGGTTGATGTTCAGTTCGAAGGCCTCGGGATGCCGCGTCGCCTGCACGATGTTGACGATGTAGTCCTTGGCCTTCTCATCGACGTAGATCTGGTTGACGAGCGCCTGGGCCTGGAGGATCTCCTCGCGCGTCACGGCGGGGCGCACCTCGGGCGCGTGAAGCAGGTTCACGCGGTCCATGATCTCGCGTTCCTCGATCTTGCTGGGATAGTTCACGCGGAGCTTCAGCATGAACCGGTCGACCTGGGCTTCCGGCAGGGGATAGGTGCCCTCCTGCTCGATGGGATTCTGGGTGGCCATGACCATGAACGGCTCCTCGAGCGGATAGGTCGTGTCGCCGATGGTCACCTGGCGCTCCTGCATGGCTTCGAGGAGCGCGCTCTGCACCTTCGCCGGCGCCCGGTTGATTTCGTCCGCCAGAATGATGTTGGCGAAGATCGGCCCCTTCTTCGTGGTGAATTCGCCGTCTTTCGGGCTATAGACCAGCGTGCCGATGAGATCGGCGGGCAACAGGTCGGGCGTGAACTGAATCCGGCTGAACGAGCAGTTCATGGCCTGGGCCAGGGTCTTCACGGCGGTGGTCTTGGCGAGCCCGGGCACGCCCTCGATCAGCACGTGTCCGTTGGCCAGAAGGCCGACCAGCAGCCGGTCCACCATGTACTGCTGCCCCACGATCACGCGGGCCATCCGGTCGCGCAGCCTGGCCACGAACTTGGATTGCGCCTCCACCTCTTTTCGAATCGCCTCGACAGACGGTGCCATGTATCGGGTACCTCCCACCTCTCATGAAGCCGGTGCTTCGTCTTCGTGGATCAACAGTTTCAACGCGCGCGCGACGGCGCGGTAGTCGGTTTCCATCTCGTCTTCCGTCGGCTCAAATCCCTGAAAGCCGATCTTCTGGGCGCGCGCCTGAAGCACGCCCGCCAGTTCGTCCTGTTCGCTTCCAAGCAGTTCCGCCGCCTTGGCCAGGCGGAGATAGAACGCGTAGGGATCGCCATCGACGCGGCACCGCTTGGCCTCATGCAGCGCGACGCCCGCCGCGCGCGGGTCCGCAAGCCGTCCTTCGGCGCTCTCCGTCGCACGATCGGCCGCGGCGGCTCCGGAGCGGGCCTCCCTGCGGCGACGAAGCAGCAGGACACCCATGCCACCCAGGTACAGCAACAACCCGGCAGCGCCGATGGCCAGAGCCGCCCACAGTACCGTGAGATCTCTGCGCACTTCAACCGTGAACCCGGCGAGACGCAACCTGGGGATTTGTTTCTCGGGCTCCTGGGTCCCGGACACCTCTTCGGGCTGTTTCGCCGGATTGAGGTCGCCCGGAGTCAGGTACCCCACCCGGATCTCGGGGACCTCAAACGAGCCCAGTTGATTGGGCGTGACCAGAACACTCTGCTGGACGACGTTCACGCCGTCACGCACCAGCGCCTCGACCGGTCCGGGGGTCACAGCCGCCCATTCCACATCGTCGAATTCCGGAGGCAGGATGGTGTAGGCGTCGGGTGCGCCATGCCACCGGACCTCCCAGCGCACCTCGAACGCCTGTTTGAAGCAGGCTGCGGGCGTGTCCGAGATGCGTTCGACCGTGGGCTGCGAGACCGCCGCAACCGACAGGCCCGACATCACGAGCATCAGGCTCAAGACCCTATGGACGCAATTCTTCCCCATGGCAGTCGTTTAAGGAACAAGTATCATGCCGCAGCCGGCCTCCGGCGTAAGTTGTTCTATATCGGTTACTTATATTAGACGCGCCCGGGCCGGAACTTCCCCATTTGAGGCAACAGCACCCGGCGTGACTCATCTGGGGCATGGCGCCTGGCCGGGGCTCGCCTGAACGTTGCGGGGCCGTGGCCAGGCAAACGCCTAGATGGCCGGGATCGCGGGCGGCGGAAACAGGGCATCCAGTTTCGTACGAACGTCCTCCGGTATGGCCAGCGCCGCGGCCTTGAGATCGAGCTGCAATTCCTCGGGCCGCCAGGCGCCCACGATGCAGCTGGTGACATCGGGCTGATGAAGCACCCAGGCGATGGCGAGTTCCGCGGCGGCAACGCCGAGTTCGTCGGCGATCCCGGTGAATTCCTGGGCTTTCGCGATGCGGTCCTCGCGAAAATAGAGCCCGCGCGTGACGGGGTTCTGCGCGTCCACCGCGGCCCGCGAACCGGTGGGCGGCGCTTCGCCCGGCTTGTAGATGCCCGCCAGCAGGCCATGGCCGAGGGGCGAAAAGGTGAAATTTCCCATGCCTTCGGCGCGCGTCGTGGGGAAGATCAGGGATTCAGGGAACCGGTACACGAGGTTGTAGCGCGGCTCGTTAACGGCGGCTGCCCGCGCGCCCAGGGCGCGGGCAATGGCGTTGGTTTTTGCGATCAGACCGCCGGGCCAGTTGCTCACGCCCCAGTACAGGATCTTCCCCGCGCGGATCAGGTCGTCCATGGCCCGGACGGTTTCCTCCAGCGGGGTTGCGGGATCGGGGCGATGGCACATCAGCACGTCGACGTATTCCATCCGGAGCTTGCGCAGGCTTTCGTCGCAGCTTTCGCGGATATGCTTGGCCGACAGGCCGCCGTCGTTGGGCCCTTGCTTCCATTTCGCGCCCACTTTGGTGAGCACAAACAGCTCGTGGCGCGGGTAGTCGGCCAGGCACGTGCCGAGCATGGTTTCGGCGTGTCCATGGCCGTAACCATCGGCCGTATCGAAGTAATTCACGCCGGCTTCGTAGGCGAGCCGGACCATCTCGCGCGACATGGCTTCATCGCAGCGGTCGCCGAGATTCATGTCGGTGCCCATGCCCAGCGCGCTGATGCGCACGCCCCATTTGCCCAGTTTCTTGTAGTTCATCATCCTCTTCCATCGCGCATTGGCGCTGTTGTGAGCTGATCCTCCTGCGGACGGCTTCCCAGGGTTGCCCAGGTCAGACCGGTGATCTCTTTGGGAGGAGCGGGCAGCGCCAGACTGACCAGATAACCGATGCCGAAGCTCGCCAGGATTCCCGTGGTCGAATACAGGAGAAAACTTACGCTGGTGAACCGCTGAACGCAATACAGCACGCAGGCGCCCGCCACTGCGCCCACGAGCGCGCCGAGTCCGTGGGCCCGGCGCGTGAAGATGCCCAGCGCGAAAACACCCGCCAGGCTCCCGCCGAACAGCCCGATGATGCTCATGTATTTTTCCCACAGCCCGGTGATCCCGCTCACGGCCATGTACAGCGCGATGGCGGTGGCAAACACGCCGAGCACGAGCGTCAGGGTACGCGCGAGCGTCATGGCCGTCTTCTGATTGCCTCCGCCGGTGAACCGCTGATAGAAGTCGGTGACCAGCACGGCCGTCACGCTGTTCATGCTGCTGTCCAGCGACGACATGGCCGCGGCGAACACGGCCGCTACCACGAGCCCGCCGACCCCTGCCGGCATCTGCTGCACAATGAACAGGGGGAAGATCTGGTCCGTGGTCAGATTGGGATCGAGATGGCCGGGATGCTCTTTATAAAACACATAGAGCGCGGTCCCGATGCCGAAGAAGATCATGAAACTCGGCAGGCTCAACAGGGCGCCGGTCCAGATGGATCGGGCGGCCTGTTTTTCGGACGATGTGGTCAGGTAGCGCTGAATGACCGTCTGATCGGTGGTGTACGGGATCAGGGCCTCGAGAAAGCGGCCGAGAATCACCACGAAGAACACTTTCTGGGTGATGTCCCAGCCCCAGTCCACGAGATGAAATTTCCCGTCGGCATAGGCCGTCTGAAGCAGCCCCACAAAGCCGCCGTCCACCATGGCGCTGATCAGGAAGAAAGACAGCCACGCGCCCCCGAGCAGGATCACCACCTGCAGGACGTCGGTCCAGATGACGGCCTCGATGCCGCCCATGACGGTGTAGAAGGTGCACAGGACGCCCATCGCCAGAATGGACAGCCGGAGATCAATCCCCGTGACGGCCGAGAGGGCCAGCGCCGGCAGCAGCAGCACAATGCCCATACGCCCGAGCTGGAAGATGGTGAAGGCCGTGCTGCCGAACATCCGCACCCCCAGATTGAAGCGTTTCTCGAGGTATTCGTAGGCCGACGTGATCTCGAGACGCCGGAAAAACGGCAGGTAGAAATAGATCACGATTGGAGCGACCACGACCATGAGCATGTTGCCGACCGAATACACCCAATTGCCTTTGTATGAGGTGGCCGGCGTAGCCAGAAACGTGATGGCGCTCAGCAGGGTGCCGTAGATGCTGATTCCCGCGGCCCACCAGGGCACGCGGCGGCCGCCCAGAAAATAGTCGTCGGTGCTGTTCTCGCGACGCGAGAAATACAGGCCCATGATCACGAGCGCCACGAAATAGCCCCCGATCACGGCGTAGTCCAGCCATCCGAAGGCCTTCCGCGTCCTTTCGGGCATCCCCCACACCACGCGTTGCACGCGCTGGCCCGGCTTGGGTTCGCCGCCGGCAATCGCGATGCCGCCCTGAAACGGTACGGCGGGAGTGGTGAGCAGGGCATCGGGAATGGCGCCGAAACGCGTCCAGGTGTTGGTCACCGTGTGGTATCCAAACACGTCCAGCGGATAACCGGGATGGTTATCGCCCAGCTCGGCGATCTGGTCAACCAGCAGACCGTCGTCGCCGCTGAGCACAAGGATGTGCGTGTCGCCCCAGGCCAGCGCGGGCGCCGCCGCGAAAGGACGCGGCGACGGGGCGAGCGGCTTCCATCCCTGCCTGGGGGTGTAGCAATAGGCATCTGTGAGATAGTCGCGCCCCGAACCGTCTTCGCGCAGGGCCGCTCCCGAAAACACAAACACCGCTCCGTCCTGCGCGGCGGCCACGGGCAGAATGCGCGCCGGACCCGGCAACGGTTCCAGGGCTTCCCAGCCGGCATCCGGCCGATCCAGATCGAGGCGCCAGAACGACGCCGAGTCCGCCTCGGGGCCGCGCTGGCCGGCCCCGGCATACACCACATTGCCGAGCGCCGCGGCGCACCCCAGCGCCATGGGTTCGGGCAGGGGCGGCAATTCCGATTGGAGAATGTCACTGCCGTTCCATTGCAGCAAGAGGACGCCGCGGGCATAGGTGGTGCCGTGCATGCCGCCAATGCACACCACCCCCTTTGCCGTGGAGACCGACCCGCCATAGGAAAGCGGCGCGGGAAGCCGCCCGGCTTCCCGCCAGGCGCCCGACGCCACCAGCTCGCCCACGGGTTGGGCCGCTTTGAACCGGAACAGCTCGCGCAGGGCGCCCGCGACGCCCCGCTGTTTCGCGGTTCCCGCGGGCAGCGTGTACACATAGATGGCGTCGAGCCAGTGTTTCGTGCCGCCGGCCAGAAACGAGCCTTCCCATCGCGTTCCCCCTGCCACGAGCAACGCGGACTCGCCCGACGCGGC
>JAAYAQ010000383.1 GCA_012719295.1 Candidatus Hydrogenedentota bacterium
AAAACGGGGAAAAACGGTGAATCCGCGAGCACTGAGCACTCCTTGAATTTGACAAAGTGCCCCCCCGAAGCTATACTTTCCATATAGTGAGTATACTGCTAATTCCGAACGCCATCGTGTCGTGCCGGTGAACATTCTCTTTACACCTGGAGGTTAGTATCTCGTGAGCGACCACGAACAAAAGGCTTTCACCACCTTCGAAGCCGCGAAGATCTGTCACGTAACCCACCACAGCATAAAGAACTGGATCAAGCAGGGCTTGATCAAAGCCTCCCGCACCCCCGGCGGCCACTACCGAATCCTCGAAGAAGACCTCGACAGCTTTCGCGAAAAATACGACATGTTTCCGCGCGACAAGGGCCCCATGAAGAAACGCGTCATGATCGTCGATGACGAACCCGACGCGCTTGCCATGATGGAGAACATCCTCATGGATGAAGGGTTCGAACTGATCAAAGTCAGCAACGCGACCGAAGTCGGCCTGCGCGCCGCTCAGCTCTCGCCCGACCTGATCCTGCTCGATTTCCTGATGCCGGAAATCAACGGATTTGAGGTATCGAAGGCGTTGCGCAATAATGAGCTGACGCGCAGTATCCCGATCATGGCGGTAACGGCCCTCACCAAAGAACAGGACATTGAGCGGATTTTCGAGTGCGGAGCGGACGAGTATCTGGCTAAACCCTTTAGAATCGATCAACTCCTGGAAAAAGTACGCGAGCTGATAGGCCGCGGCCGCATTGTCGAATAACCTCCGCAGCCCGGAGAAATCATGAGCGCTTCTGGCCCGCGCCGGGGAATCGAACGCAAGATCCTCAATACCATCCTGCAGGTTGCGATCCTTCCCCTGATCATTGCCGTGATTGTCGGTTACATCACGGCGCGCGAAGGACAGGGGAATGCCGTGGAGCAATCCCTGTTGACCGCCGCGCGTAAAACCGCGGATGGACTCCGGATTGCGGCCGCGCCCCACCTCCAGAAGCTGGACGCCCTCTCGAAAGACCCGAGAGTCCTGGCGTCCGTGCAGCCCGGCGACGGCGGCGAACCTGCTGCCCTGCAGGATCCCGCCCAGCGCGAGCAACTGCGCGAATACCTCAACAGCCAGATCACCATGATGCTGAGCACCCCCGGAGTGCCTACCATCCTCAGCCTGTACGACGCCGATGGCCGCCTCATCGCGAGCACTCACGAGGAACTGCACACCATCACGAGCGAGGACAACGGTCCGCCGAAATGGAAGGACAGCGGGATCTCCAAGCCGCGATTCCTCGACATCGACGAGATTGCCAGCGCCTATGCGGCGGAAAGCGTCGCGCCCGTCTACCTGAACCCCGGCGAACGGGACGGCCTCGTGGGTTTCGTGTCCCAGATCCTCGACATCACGCCCCTGCTCCTGTTCGCCATGGGAATTGACCCCGCGGGAGCGGCCGAGGAGGCCGAACACGCGGTGTATCAGGTCATCTACACCAGTGAAGGCTACCACCGGACGTCCTATATCGCGCAGGAAGGCGAGCAGGGCCCCCTGAACCTCGATGTCTGCCGGACGGACCCCACCCTTGCCAAGGTCTTGCAAGGGCCGGAGTTTCCCCGCTACGGCACCCTGCGCATTCCCGATTACGTGTCCCGGGAAAACCAGACCGAAGACGTCTTTCTGGCCTACGCCCAGATGTTCGATGACATGGACTTGTACATCGTGGTGTATCGCTCAGCGGCCACGGCCCTGCGCAATATCCACCTGGCCGGGATCATCGCCATCGTCTTCTGCGTCGGGGTCATCGCCATCCTTTGTCTGAACGCCTACCTCAATATTCACAACAGCATCGTGCGCCCCCTGTCGCTCCTGAACGAAGGCGCCCAAATCATCGGCCAGGGCGACCTGGACCTCAAACTGAAGATCGACACGGGCGACGAAATCGAGGAACTGGCCCAGTCGTTCAACAAGATGGCTCTCGCGCTCAAACGCAATATCGGGCAGCTGGAAGATTCGGAAGAGAAGTACCGCGGGCTGGTCACCTGGATGCGCGACGGCGTCTTCCAGACCAACCCCCAGTGGATCCTCGACTTCATGAATCCCGCCGGCGTCGAGATATTCCGTCATCAGAACGTCGAGGAGATCATCGGCCGCAACATCAGCGGCATGTTCTATAACCCCGACGATTTTGCCCAGATCGCCAGCGAACTTCAGCAGAAGGGGTTTATTGAACGGCGCCGGGTCTGGATGCGTCGCCGGGACGAGCGCGCCATCATCGTGGAACTCTCCGCGAACACCATCTACGGCGACGACAACACCGTAATCGGATACGAGGGCATCTTCCGCGATCTGTCCAAGAGCGTCCGCCTCGAACGCGAAGCCCGCGACCGGGCGGAACGCCTCAGCGCGATCAGCCAGATCGCGAATGTCATCAACTCCAGCCTCGAAGCGGGCCGGCTGTACGAAAGCCTGGTCGTCGAGATCAAGCGCCTGATCGATTTCGATTTTGCCAGCCTGGCCCTTCTCGACGAACTCGGCGAGACCTTCGAGATCCGCCAGCTCTGGCCGGAGGCCCGGGTCATCGAGCTGGAAACCGGCGCGGTTCACGACGAAACCTCCTGCGCCGCCTGGGTCGCGCGCGAACGCCAGCGGCTCATGGTCGCCGACCTCACCCGGGACGACGTCCGTTTCAGCAATGCCGAGTTCGCGCCCGATACGCGGAGCTGCCTGTGCGTGCCCCTGTATGCCACGGGACGCATCATCGGAACGCTCAATCTGGGTTCCGAACGCCCCGAGGCGTTCCGCAGACACGACGCCGCGGTGCTGGAACAGGTTGCGCCTCACGTCGCCGTGGCCATCCGCAACGCCAACCTCCTCGAAAACCTCCAGGTCTCGCTCGAAGACGTCACCCTGGCCCGGGAAAAGCTGCACGCGGCCAACGAGGAACTCAAGTCCCTCGACGAGATGAAAACCAATCTCCTGTCCAATGTCTCCCACGAATTGCGCACGCCGCTCGTGGCGGTCATGGGCTACACCGACATGATCTACAACGGCAAGGCCGGGCCGGTCACCGAAACGCAGAAGGAATATCTCGGCATCAGCCTGCGCAACATCGAGAAGCTCGTCACCCTGATCGAGAACCTCCTCGACTTCTCCCGGCTCCACCGCGGCACCGAGACCATTGTCTTTGGCGTGTTCGATCTTGTTGAGTGCGTCAAGGCGAGCATTCAGACCATGAAACCCGTGGCCGATTCCCGCGGCATCGACCTCGTGCTGACCTCCCCCGATGAACCCCTCCTTGTGGAGGGCGACAAGAGCAAGCTGGGCCAGGTCTTCAATAACCTGCTCTCCAACGGCGTCAAGTTCAACCGCAAAGGCGGCAACGTCACCGTCTGCCTCCGCCCCGGAACCGAGGACATCGAGGTCACCGTCACCGACACCGGCATCGGGATTCCCCCGGAAGCGCTTGACAAGGTCTTCACCCGGTTCTACCAGTATGACAGCTCCTCCACCCGGAAATACGGCGGCACGGGCATCGGGCTGTCCATCGCCCAGGACATCGCCCGGCTGCATGGCGGCCGGATCACCGTGACCAGCGAAGTGGGCACGGGAACCACGTTCCGCTTCACGCTGCCGTTCAAGAAGCTCGCAAAGGAGAAGTCCGTCGCTCGGCCCGCGGACGATGAGGCCGCACGCCCCGTCGTCACCGAAATCCTGGTCGAGCTTCTGACCCGGGACAGCGACTTAAGCAACCAGGTGCGGGCGTCGCTCACGTCTGAAGGCGTGAATCTCATCCAGGCAAGCGACGTCTCGCAGGCCGTCTCGCTCGCGCGCCGCCACAGCCCCGATTGCATCCTCGTCGATATGAACACCCCGGCGGAAAACGAACGGGTCCTCGATGCCCTGTTGGCGGACGCCACCATCCGGACCCTGCCCATGGTGCTGGTGACCAACGACGAGGATCTGTTCGAGAAATACCGCCCGTTCGTCTCGGCGCGTCTCAAGCGCGAATTCCGAAAGAGCACGCTGCTCAGCAGCATCCACAACGCCGTGAGCCAGCCGGCCGTGCCCGAATCCCCCCTGGGAGGGAAAATCCTCTGCGTTGACGACGACCCTGACATCCTGGTTTTCATGCGGCGCTGCCTGGAAGCCGACGGGTACGAAATCGATGAGTGCGAGTCGGGGGAGGAGGCCTTGAATTTCCTGCGCTCGCGGGATTACGCGCTGGTCCTCCTCGACATCGCCATGCCCGGCATGGACGGCTGGCAGACCTGCCAGCGCATCAAATCCGACCCCGCCCTTGCCGGCATCAAGGTCTATATGGTCACGGCAAAACCCATTGACGCCAAGAATCCGCTCACCAGGACCTCCGGGTGCGACGGCCTCATCCAGAAGCCTTTCCGCGCAGAGGACATCGTGGAGATCGTTTCCGGACTCGTCAAGCGGCCGCATACTGCCAGAAGGGTCTAGGCCGTGAACGACCATGTGCGGGCCGCGACGCTGGCGCCCAACAGACCTTTCCGCGCCTTCCTCCATTTCAACCGGCCCTACGCCCGGGCCTACACTATCGGGGCGGCGGTGGGCCTCTTCTTCATCACCATCGACCTGTGCATGCCGATGGTGGTCCGGGCCGTCGTTCAGCGCTTCGAAAACCGCACCCTGGATTACCCGTTTCTCCTGTTCTGTCTGGCCCTCTTGCTCATCATTCCCATCTGCTCCGGGCTGGCCCGTTTCGTCCAGCGCATGCTCATCATCAAGGCATCGCGCAAATTCGAGTACGACCTGCGCAATGTCTACTACCGGAAGATCCAGGGGCTGTCGCAGGAGTTCTTCCATTCCCTGCGCACCGGAGACATCATGGCCCGCGCCACCAACGATCTGAACTTTGTGCGCATGTTCGTCGGGCCCGGCGTGATGAACACCGTCAACATGATCCGCCTGCCGTTTACGCTCGCCGCAATGACCTACCTGAGCCCAAAACTCACGGGGATCGCCCTGATTCCCCTGCCGTTCATCTCGCTGGTGGTCTATTTCTTCATGATGTACATGCACCGGCAGTCGAAGCGCGTGCAGGAACAGTTTTCGACCGTCAGCGCGCGCGCGCAGGAAAACCTCGCCGGCGCGCGCGTCGTCCAAGCCTACGGCATCGAAGACCGCGAAATCCGCGACTTCCGCAACGAATCCCGCAAATACATGCGCGCAAGCCTCAAACTCACCCTCATCATGGCGCTCGCGTGGCCCCTGATTGGCACGACCATCGGCGCGTCGGCCCTGATCATTCTGTGGACCGGCGGCGGCATGGTCATCGCGCAGACCCTCAGCCTGGCCGACCTGTCGGCCTTTATCGTCTACCTCGTGATGCTCACCTGGCCGCTCGCGGAATTCGGCTGGGTGCTGACCCTCTACCAGCGTGGCGCCGTCAGCATGTCGCGCATACTCGAGATCCTCACCCGTGAACCCGCCATCAGCGATTCCGGCCTGACCGACCCGCATATCGAATCGCTCGCGGGCGACGTCGCGTTTGATCGGGTCTCGTTCGCCTATAACGGGCAGCCGGTGCTCAAACGCATTTCCGTCGACATCCCGGCGGGCCAGACCGTGGCCATTGTCGGCCCCACCGGCTCGGGAAAATCGACCCTTCTCAGCCTGCTGGCCCGCGAATACGACCCCCAGGACGGCCGGGTCGCCGTGGATGGCCGCGATATCCGGGAATTCCCTCTCCGGGTCCTCCGGCGCCACATCGGGTGCGTCCCCCAGGATCCCTTCCTGTTCTCGGACTCGATCCGGGCGAACCTGACGCTCGGATGTCCCGGGGCGTCTCAGGAAGACCTGGATTGGGCTTGCGACGTCGCTCAGTTCAAAGACACGTTGCAGGAGATGCCCAACGGCTACGACACGCTCCTGGGCGAACGCGGCATCAACCTGTCCGGCGGACAGAAACAGCGGCTCACCATCGCCCGGGCCCTGATCTGCAAGCCCCGGATCCTCATTCTCGACGACGCCCTGTCAAGCGTCGATACAAACACTGAAGAGGAGATCCTGCGCCGGCTCAAAGACGTCATGCGGGAACGCACCAGCATCATCGTGTCCCACCGCATCTCGACCGTCAGCCATGCCGACCGGATTCTGGTCCTGGACGACGGGGCCATCGTGGAGGAGGGCACGCACGACGAACTGGTCGAACGCGGCGGACTCTATGCGGACATGCACCGCCGCCAGTTGCTCGAAAAGGAAATTGAGGAGGCATGAGCGAAGGGTATCACACCGAGGACGAAGTCCAGCAGCGCGCCTACGACCGCCAGCTGATGCGCCGGCTGCTGGGCTACCTGCGCGCGTACCGCCCGGCCATGGCGACCGCGGTGGCGCTCCTTTTGGGCGCGTCGATCCTCGCCAACCTTGCCCCGTATCTCAACAAGGTTGTCCTCGACAACTACATCGGCAACCCGGAACGGATCGCCCTTCAGGAACAGGCGGCCGGCGCCGCGGCCGCACCGGCCCTCGAGGCGCTGATCGCGCACGACCGCCGCGGCCTGGGCGCCATGATCTTCGTCATCGCGTGCCTGATGGTGGGCGAGACCCTGGCGCGCTATCTGCAGAACGTGATCGTGGCCTACGTCGGCCAGAAGACCATGCTCACCATGCGCCTCCAGATCTTCGAACACCTGCAGCGCATGTCGCTCCGGTTTCTCGACCGCAATCCCATCGGCCGCCTGATGACCCGCGTGACGAACGACGTCGAGAAGATCCAGGAGACCATCGTGGCCGGGATGGTGCAGGTCGTCAGCGATCTGCTCACGGTATTCGTCATCCTGGCGTTCATGCTGTGGGTGAACTGGCAGCTCGCCCTCATCATCATGACGACCGTGCCGTTCGTCTTTGTAACCGGCTTTGTGTTTCGCAGATATGCCCGGCGTTCCTACATCGAAATCCGCAAACGCCTCGCCCGCATGAACGCGTACGCCCAGGAAATGGTCAGCGGCATGCGCATCGTCCAGATGTTCACCGCCGAGGAGCCCACCTACGAGGAATACCGACAACGCAATCAGGACCACCGCGACGAGTGGTTCCGGCAGGTCCGCAACTACGCCATCTATTTCCCGGTCGTGGATTTCCTCGGCATGCTCGCCATCGGGCTGATTGTCCTCTATATCGGCGACCGTTTCCTGCGCTTCGGAGATGCCGTGGGCGCCTCCGTGGGCACCCTGTTCGCCTACATCCAGTGGTCTGAACGGTTTTATTCGCCCATCCGCACCATCGCGGACCGCTACAACCTCCTCCTCGAAGCCATGGCCTCTTCCGAACGTATCTTTGAGCTCCTCGACACCGAGGAAGACATCCAGAATGCTCCGGATGCTATCGTACCGGACCGTTTCGCAGGGCGCGTCGAGTTCAACGACGTGTGGTTCGCCTACGAACCCGGCCAGTGGGTTCTCAAAGGAATCAACCTGTCCATCGCCCCGGGGGAACGCATTGCCATTGTCGGACATACCGGAGCGGGCAAAACGACCATCATCAACCTCTTGAGCCGTTATTACGACGTGCAGCGCGGCCGCATCAGCATCGACGGGGTGGATGTCCGCCAGTATGAGAAAACGGCGCTCCGGCGGCGCATCGGCACCGTATTGCAGGACGTGTTTCTGTTTTCCGGCTCCATCGAGCAGAACATCCGCCTGGGCAACGAAGACCTCACCATGGAACGGGTGCACGAGTGCGCGGCCTATGTCAACGCCGCCCGCTTCATCGAGAAGATGCCGGGCGGCTATGCCTACGACGTGGGGGAGCGGGGCAACAACCTCTCCACGGGCCAGCGCCAGCTGCTCGCCTTTGCCCGCACCCTGGCCCACGAACCCCAGATTCTGGTCCTCGACGAGGCCACCTCCAGCGTCGATACCGAAACCGAAGCCCTCATCCAGGACGCCATCCGAAAACTCATGCAGGGCGGGACCTCCATCGTCATCGCCCACCGACTCTCGACCGTTCAGAATGCCGACCGAATCGTCGTTATGCACCACGGCGAGATCCGCGAAACCGGCACGCATCGTGAACTGCTCGAACAGCGCGGACTCTATTACCGGCTCTACCAGCTCCAATACAAGAACCCGTTCGATGCCTCCGAGGTCCGCCGTTCATCCTGAAGTATTATTTCAGCAATGACTTACGTGTTTTGAGTCATTCGCGCCCGGTACAGGGGTTTGATGCCCCTCACGCCGCCTCCTGTAACCCGGCAACCCAAA
>JAAYAQ010000384.1 GCA_012719295.1 Candidatus Hydrogenedentota bacterium
CACCGCTACGCCCTCGCGGCCCTTGCCGGGCGCCGGCGCGACGCAACCTGCGACAGCAACGGCGGCCAGAAGCGCGACGAAAGGGAAAAGTGTGAGTAACAGCGGAATCACCTATTTGCCGAATTCCAAACCCTGTTTCATCTGCGGGGAAGAGAACCCCGCGGGGATCCAGACCCGCTTTTATGTCGAGGAGGGCGTCGTCAAGGCCCCGTTCACGGGCCAGCAACACCATTGCGGATTTGACAATGTGGTACACGGCGGCATCGTCGCCGCGATCCTTGACGAGTGCATGGGATGGGCCGTCGCCCGCGAGATCCACCGCATGTGTTTTACGGGTGAACTCACCGTGCGCTACCTCAAACCCGTTCCCGCGAACCGCCTCATGACAGCCTGCGCGGAAACCGTCAAGGCCAACCGGCGCGTCAGCACCGCGCGCGGCTGGATCATTGACGAAGACGGGACGGAATACGCCCGGGCCGAGGGCCGCTTCATCCCCCTTTCCGCCGAGGGCACCCTCGAGGTGGACGACAACCTGCTCTACCGCGGCGGCGAAGAGCGCGTCTTCGATTGTCTGCGCGAAACGCCGTAACGCCGGCCCCCTTATTCGAAATACAGCACCGGCGACCACGCCTGTTTGCCGTCGGCGTCAGTGATCTCGACCCGCACGTAGGCCAGCGTGCGTTTCATGACAAACTCGCCTTTCGTGAGCGGTTCCGCATCGGCGAGGACCTGTGCGCCGTTGGGCGCGGGCGCGTAAAACTGGATCTTCCGCACCGGAGAACACTCCACCACCACGGTGTCCCCCTCGACCCGCAGGTCCGTGAACTCGGGTCCCGTCGAGGCGTAATAGGCCCCCGCGCGCAGCGCCGCCATGATCGCCTCAAGCGTCAATGTTTCCGCCTTAATCATGGTCCACCCCATGCGCAGGGCATTGTCGCCATGCACATCGTCAACGGCCACGGCGGGAATCCGCCACCCCTTGGCCAGCAACTGGTCCCAGTGCACCGAGCTGTCGGCCCGGCCGTTGAACCGGCACGTCGAATTGTAGACCTCCACGGCGCTGACTCCATGCTCCTTCAGCGGCAGCAGCTCCTCGAGGGTGAATCCGCACCAGTAGGGATGCGCGGCGATGACATAGGCGCCCGCGTCGCGCATGGCCTTCAGGCGTTCTTCCATGGGGGTCTCTTTCTCGAACGCCATGCCCACGGGCACATTGATGCACAAGAGATGATAGACCATCGAGGGATTCGGCGACTTCGGGTGCGTCTCCATGCCGCTGATGAGGAGGAAATCCTCGGTACAGAACGGCGCGACCTCACTGGTCTTCTCGTGGTCCGTCACCGCGAGAATGTCGTAGCCGTGCGACTTGTACTGTTCCACGCGTACCGGGAGGTCCACATCGCCATCCGATTGCGTGGTGTGGGTATGGAGGTTGGCCTTATACCAGGCGCCCGGCAACGCAAACGGGTTCACGGGCGTCTGTTCCGCCGCGAATGCCCCGATGCACAAACCGAATACCGCGAAGAGCGTGAATTGAAGATGAGCCGTGCGTCGCATCGCGTTCCTTCCTTTCCCTGTGCGTTGTTTCCACAAACGCAGGATACCCGTCCCGCGGCGTCTTCGCAACACGGTGCTCAGGAAAGAAGGAAACGGGCGAACGCGCGTTCACGGGTTCAAGGAGACGTCGCGCCCGGGCTCGCCGAGCCAGCCCGGCTGCTTTGTTCGTTCGATGCGCCGGTTAATGCGCTATTTCGACCGGTTGGGGTTCTTCGGGAACCAGCCCCGGGCCACGCGGACCTCCTGCTCCTTGATCTCGTGGATGGTCCACAGCGAGGAAAACCCGACGACCCCGAGCGTCACCGAACCGTAGGTGTTGTCCACCAGCAGCGAGAGGGCCACGCACACGAGGCCCAGCACCAGAAAGATGGGCCAGATGCGCGCCCCGAAGTAATACTCCCCCTTGATCACCACGGGATGAAAAACGCCGATCGTCAGAAACGCCATCGCGCCCAGTATCACGCCCTGGAAATTCATACTGCGTCTCCTCTGCCTGGCCCCGTCATCGCGCGGCCGGTTTTCCCGAAGCATGTTTCCCGCAGCAGACCTCCGGGGGAAGCGAACAGGCCCCACCGGCCTCATGTTCCCCCGACAGGGGACAGCCGTGTGCGTCGATGCCGCAGGTATCGTGACAACTCCGTCCCTGCGCGCTTCTGCGCAGCCACCATCCTGCGGTAAACGCCGCGGCGCACACGATGATTCCAACGACCAGCAATTCAAGCATTCCACACACTCCCTCGGACAACCCGCCACCCGCCACTGACCCTGATCAGCATAAAGCGGCAGGGCTTGATGGCGGCCCGGGCGTCCGGTCTGCCGTTCAACTGCCCTGGGGCGCCCCGAGACCCAGCACGAGGCCCCCCTGGTAGATCAGCACCGTCAACACAAACGCGATGATGGTGGAATACACCGTGGAGAACAGCGCCCACTTCCACGACCCGCTCTCCCGCCAGATCACGGCCATGCAGACAAAGCACGGCGCATACACCATCACAAAGATCATCAGGGCAAACCCTTTCAGCGGATTCCACGCCGGGTCCCCGGCCAGCCGCTGGGAAAGCGTTTCCGATTGCCCGGGATCCACATCGCCCATGGCCATCACGGTTCCGAGGGTGCCCACGACCACCTCTTTTGCCATGAACCCCCCGACCAGCGCGATGTTGGTGCGCCAGTCAAATCCCGCATACTGCGTGACCGGTTCGAGCGCGCGCCCGAACCGCCCCGCGTAACTGTGTGCAAGGGCATCCGCGGCCTGCTCCGCTTCGCTCGCGTGCGGCGGAGCGACGGCCTGGGGCGTTGCGTTCCCGTTCGCCGCATCGGGCGGTTGCGGGAAATACATCAGCGCCCACAAGAGCACATTGATGGCCAGGATGATGGTTCCGGCCTTCTTCACGTACATCCACGTGCGATCCCAGGTGTGCAGGAGCAGGCTGCGCAGCACCGGCACGTGATACGGCGGCAATTCCATCACGAAGGGGGTCTGCTCGCCCCGGATCACGAATTTGCGCAGCACCCATGCGGCGCACAGCGCCACCACCCACGAAAACGCCCACAACAACAGCATCATCTGCGTGTGGCGATGCGGGAAGAACGCCGCGATCAGCATCGCGTAGACCGGCAGTTTCGCTCCGCAATTCATGAACGGCGCCACCAGCATCGTGATCAGGCGGTCTTTCTCTTCGCGCAGGGTCCGGGTGGCCAGGACCCCCGGCACCGCGCACCCGCCGGCGCCCAGGCCGCCCGACACGATCATGGCCAGAATCGACTTTCCCTGCAGGCCGAAGGTCTGAAGCACGCGATCCAGAATGAATGCCACGCGCGCGATGTAGCCCGAATCTTCCAGGGCGGAGATGAGGAAAAACATGGTGAAAATGAGCGGTACAAACCCCAGCACCCCGCCCACGCCCGCAATCAGCGCATCGCTAATCAGCGAATGCAGGATCGGCGCGCGCGGTTCCAGGCCCGCCACCGCTTCGGCCAGACGCTCGAAAAACCACTCCACCCAGTCGACCGGCGCATACCACCCCCCGAACCACGGGACCCACGCCCACTCGGTCGACACTTTGAACACTGTGAAAAACAGCGCCGCCACCACCCCGACCAGAATCAACGGCCCCAGGAACCGGTTGCACACGATCATGTCGATGCGGTCCGTGTTCATCTCGCGGGCCTCGCCGGTGAGGGTCACGCACTCTTTCATGATGCCCGCCGCGTACCCGTACCGGCGCTCGGCAATCACCGTCGAGCAGTCGTCGCCGCAATGCCGCTCGATGGCTTTCACGGCTTTCCGCGCCGCCTCCAGAAGGGCCGGCGCCGCCTGGCCTCCAAGCTCGACCACTTTTTTCTCGACCTCGGGATCGCCCTCGAGCAGCTTTACCGCCAGCCAGCGCGGACTGTACCGCGCTGCCAGAGGCGTCACCCCGCGTGCGAGTTCCGCCAGCGTGTCGACTTCTTCGTCCACTTCATGGCCGTAGGTTACGGCGCGCGGCGATACGGACACCTTGCCGTCAATCGCGTCGATGCAGCGCTGAAGCAGTTCCTTGATCCCCGTGCCCTTGCTGCCCACCGTCGGCACGACCGGGACCCCCAGCAGCTCCGACAATTTGGCGTGGTCGATGTCGAGTCCGCGGCGCTTGGCCACGTCCACCATGTTAAGCGCGAGCAGCAGCGGGGCCCCCATCTCCATGATCTGGATGGCCAGGTACAGATGGCGCTCGAGGTTCGACGCGTCGAGCACGTCCACCACCAGGTCGGGGCCGTCCTCGATGATGAAATTGCGGGCCACCAGCTCTTCCTGCGAATACGCCGTCAGCGAATAGGTCCCGGGAAGATCCACCACGCTGACCCGCCGCCCGTTGAGCCGGGCCACGCCCTCTTTGCGCTCCACCGTTACCCCGGGATAGTTGCCCACGCTCTGGGCCGCCCCGGTAAGGTGATTGAACAGGGAGGTCTTGCCGGCGTTGGGGTTGCCTGCAATCGCGATGCCCGCCACGTCACAATTCCTCAATTTCGATGTGCCTGGCCTCGTTCATGCGCAGGGCAAGCGAATATCCCTTGAGACTGATCTCGACCGGATCTCCCAGCGGCGCATGGCGCTCCACCACCAACTCGGTGCCGCGCGTAATGCCCATGTCGAGCAAGCGCTGACGAAGTCCGGGAGCGCCTTCTCCACGGATGCGCACAATGCGCGCCCGGTCTCCGCTGACGAGGTCAAAGAGCGTCTTCGTGCTCATGTGTTTCCTGCAACGAACGCTATCCACGGAAAACGTTCGAAAAATCGGCCTGCATACCTGGTGTGCCGGGCCGTCTGCACGAACACCCGGTCCGGCCTGCGAACTCGCCTAGACTACCTCGACGCGTTCCGCCATGCCCCGCCCAATCGCGATGCGGCTGCCCCGGCACCTGACGACCAGCGGACCACAGGCCCCCGCGGCAACCACCCGGAGCACCGTGCCCGGCAAGACCCCGAGGTCCGCCAGGGTCTCCTTGAATCCGCGCCCGCCATGCAGCCGCACGACACGCACGGTTTCGTCGCCCCGCGTCTCACTCAACATGCGGGTCTGCGCAGTATGCTTCGCAATGCGTGTTTCCATACTCACTCGCCCCGCTACGGTCAATCCCGCCCATCGGACGTGCCGTTGCGGAAATCGCCTTCATCTTCGTCCCACTGAAACCGCGCGCCGGGCGCCGTGCCTACAAACTCGACAAAGCGAACCAGCCGATCGAGAACCAGCGGCGACATCGCGTGTTCCATCCCGCACGCGGCCGCTTCCGCCTCGCTGTTCTCCACGCCCAGCACGTCCACAAAAAAGCTGCGCAAGGCCTCGTGGCCCCGAACCACCTGTTTGGCCCGGCGCAGGCCCTCGGGGGTCAGGGTCACCAGGTCATACGGCTCATAGTTCACCAGGCCGCGTTCTTTCAGGGCATGCAGCGCGCTCGTGACCGATGAACTGTTGACATTCAGCCGGTCCGCGATGTCTTTCGCCCGGGACGCCTGTTTTGCCTCAACCACATGGAAAATCGCTTCCAGATAGTCTTCGAGGCTGGCGCTGAGCCGTTCCTCCGGCATCTTCTTTGTCTTCCTTAAAAAGTTTGATACAACAAAGAATTATAGCCCCAACGATCTGTTCAGTCAATTAATTCCGGATATTCTCGAACCGCGCCGCCGGATATCCTGAATCAGCGGGGCCGCCGGTCTCACACCAGAGCAGAACGGGGACATGTTCCAAGCGCCGTCCGCGGCGCGACTACGTGTCCCCGTTCGGATGACCGGCACGGGCGCTGGTCTCACACCCGAAGCGGCCTAGAACTTGTACTCCAGGCCGGTCATGAATTTGTGTTCCCAATTCTCGGCATCCACTCCCCCGGTGTCGCTGTCGTACTCGGAATTCAGCCGCATTTTGAGGCTCATCTTCTCCGAGAGCGGGGTGAGGAACCCCAGATCCGACAGCAGTCGAAAACTCGACAGGTCGTCGACATCGGGTTCGTAGGTCAGATCGGATGTAAACAGGCTTCGGGTAAACACCTGCTGCTCGTAATGGCTCGACGCGTGTACATTAATGCTGTCTTCGGTGTGGGTGTCGTTGTCGAACTCGAGACTCTTCACGTCGCGCAGGTAGCGCAGACTGGCCTCGATCAGGTGCAGCCCGGTCAGGCCGCCGATCTCGCCCAGGTATTGGGTGAGCCGGGCGCGGCGCGCGTCCCGGCTGGCGTCCTCGGCCAGCCGTTCCTGGATGAGGTCGTACTCCAGCCAGTACTCGCGGCGATAGCCCACGCCGGCCTCCAGCGAGAGTTTGCGCCGTTCGTTCTGGATGAACTCCCGGCCCAGACCGACGTTGGCGCGCAGACGCAGATCCAGCTGCCGTCCGGCATCATGCTCGGCGCCGCCCAGTCCATAGAAATAGAACCGTTCCGTCCAGTAATGCTGCCATTTCAATTCGCCCAGGATGCGCTGGGCGTTTTTCTGAGACTCGACTTCCCCGTAGGCCGCCTCCGACTTGAGCGTCAGGCTGTCCTTGGGCCACTGGCGGGTGACGGCCACCCCTGTCACCGCGTCGAAGGCATCGGTCGCGCCTTTGTGCCACGTGGCGCCCGCCGAGACCGTGCCCGACCATTTTGGCGCGGGGGCGGCTTCGGCCGGAGCAGGCTCCGCCGCGGCTTCGGGCGGCGCTTCCGCGGCCATCGCCAGCCCCGGCACCGCGATGGTGACAATGTCGTCGTGCGCAAGCTGCCTGACTTCGCTTTCGAACGCCAGCCCCTGCTTGTCATCCAGCAGGATCAGCCGGCCCGACACGGCCCCGCTGTCGCGAAGCACCAAGTCCACCTCTGCATCGGTGGTCAGCGCGAGCACCTCGGACCAGGGCACGCTGAATTCGGCCGTGTACACGCCCTGAAAACGCACCGTCGCTTCACCGAGACCGACAAGCGTTCCACTGACGCGATCGCCATTGCGGAGATAGAGCACGTCCGCATCCGCAGCGGCCGCACACACGGCCGCGGCATAGAAAAAAACCAGCCACCTGTTCTGACGAAGCATGTTGACCCCTTGCGTTGCACCTGCCGGTTCAGGGAACGGGCACTCGGGCGGGTTTGCACCCGGAAAGACCTTGATCATGCCGGACTCTCCGGACCGTATGCAAAAATCCGCGGGAACACGTCACGGCATGAGGCTCCCGGCAGTCCCAGGCCACACCGCCGGCGCGGCGGTTTGCCCATTAATACCCGATTGGCGCCGAAGGATGCGTCAATCCGCCGATGCGCCGGAGGACGCCCAGGGGCGCGGTCCCCAGCAATTGAGGTTCCCTCCATGTCTTGACACCCCGGGGACTTCGCGGTAATATTCGAATTGCAGCGTGGAAGCATGAGACGAGGGAGCGGCCATGTTTGAAAACAAGAACTTCTTCTTTATCCTGCTCGGGGTCGTGGCGTGCGCGCTGGTGCTGGTGATCGCAGTCGATCTGACAAGCGACGAAAGCATGATCAAACAGGCCACCAGCGGCCGCGCGTACACCAAGGAACTCCGACAGTTCCGAAACCTCATCCAACTGGGCACTCCCGCCGATCAGGTGCAAGCCATTTTCAAACAACAGAACTTCCAGCACCTGCAGTTGACGGGCGGCAAAGGCGGTGTCTACGAGGTTTCGCCGCCCATCACGTACGGTAAGAACAACTGGACCCTCGTCATCGGCACATCCAATGATGTCGTGGTCTCCGTGCTGGTGCGGAAGTATGCCGACAGAACCACAAAACCGGCCGGCGCCCCCGACGACATCGCCTATCCCGGCTACGGCGGCGCCAGTTAGCGAAGCGACGCCGTCCGTCTTCCAGTCCCCTCAACGCAGCGCGGGGCGCCCGGCTCCCCGGGGTGTTCTCCATGTATCTTCCACGCTGTCCGCCGG
>JAAYAQ010000385.1 GCA_012719295.1 Candidatus Hydrogenedentota bacterium
ACACGATGCAGCAGATGCAGGGGGAGCAAAGCACGACGCCCTACGTGCCGACGGCCGAGGAAGAGGAGCTCGCGCAATTTGTGTCGGTGGTGCTGGCCGAAACCGAGGACGTGTGGACGCAGCTGTTCCGTGAGATGGGCAAGGAGTATCAATTGCCGAAGCTGGTGCTTTTCACGGACAGTGTGCAGTCTGCCTGCGGGTTTGCCGGCGCCGCGACCGGGCCGTTCTACTGCCCGGGCGACAACAAGGTGTACATCGATCTGGCATTCTACCGGGAACTGCAGGAGAAGTTTCAGGCGCCCGGCGATTTTGCGATGGCCTACGTGATTGCGCACGAGATCGGGCACCATGTGCAGACCCTCCTGGGGATCATGGATCAAACGATGGCCCAACGCGCCCGGCTCAGCGAAACCGAGTTCAACAAGTACATGGTGTGTCTGGAACTGCAGGCCGACTACCTGGCAGGGGTGTGGGCCCATTACGCGGCCCGGATGAACCTTCTGGAGGAAGGGGACCTCGAGGAAGCGATGAACGCGGCAAGCGCGGTCGGGGATGACCGCATCCAGAAAGCGGCTCGAGGATACGTTGTGCCCGACAGCTTCACGCATGGCACCTCGGAACAGCGACAGCGGTGGTTTCGCAAGGGGTATGCGGCAGGAAACATGAGTCAGGGCGACACCTTTAACGCAGACGTTCTCTAGAACACGCCTGTCTGTGTCAGGCGCGCACCGCCCGTGGAAGAGGCGAGGCCTCAGTGCCTTGCCGGTACGGGCAGTGCCGCGCGCTCGACGCGGAGCACGCAGCGTTGCCGGGACGGCGATGCAAGAAAGGGACGGCACGGCTTCAAACGTCCGAGCCCACAACGCCCAAAAAGCCCAGGGCGTTCCAGAAGAGCATCATGGCGAACAGGAACAACAAGGCGCCGAGAAGGCGCATGATGCAGACATACGCGCTTCCGGCGAAGAAGCGTCGTGAACGTGCCGTGGCCGCGGCGACAACGATTTTGGAGCCGATGAGGCAGCAATAGAAACTTGCCAGGAAAAACACCCCCGCCAGAGGGTTCTCCGCCCATGCTTTCAAGACAATGGGCGCACCCACGGTAAGCCAGAAGAGGTACGGGTGGGGATTCAGAAAATTGACGAGGACCCCCGTGCGCAGCGATTTCGGCTGAGCCGCTTCAACCGTGAGGTCAAAGCCGGCGGTCCGAAGGCTCTCGTACGCCAGGTACGACACAAACCCTGCTCCGGCAAGCGTGATAACGCCAAGAACGACCTGGAAATTCGACAGACGCGTCAGCACCAGCGCGGACAGGAGAATGATGGGTGCGTCGGTGATCAACGGAGCGACAGCTACCTTCATGCCCTCGCGCGCACCGTGCCGAAGCGACTGCGAAATGACCAGCGCGAAAAACGGGCCTGGAGAAAGGCCCGAGGACAGACCGAGCACGATACCGGTGGCAAGAGCCGCAATCATGATGGGGCACATTAGACAAGAGACCCGGCGGGGAGTCAATTTGTTCCGCGTGCAGCGGTTTACTCCCGGCGTTCGGTTTCGGGGATGGCGACGCACATCACGGAACAGTTGCCGAAGACATCGCCACTCAGCCGTTCCCCGTTGTGTTCGACGAAGGCCCCGTTCCACACCATGAACAGCCGTTCCCCGTTTTCGTCCAGCCTGATCGAGAAGGTCCCGCCGGCGGTATATCCGTATTTCTCGAAGTAATGGGGAAAGAAGAACGCCAGCACCTTCCTGGTTCCAGTCCGGGTGTCATACTGAATCAACGGTGAGCCGTCCGAGTAGCCATGGCCGTGGGCGCCGGGCGCATAGTAGAGATACCGGCCGCCGGGACTGCGCGCCATGGAACCTGTGTAGCGCTGCTGACCGCACCAGTTCGGGCCTTTGTCGACGATTTCCTCGGTTACGGGATCAAAGGTGAACAACTGGCCGCTCAATGTTACGCACCAGAACAGGCCATCCGGCCCGCGGTGCGCGGTGTGCGCCCGCATGGGAGCATAGGGACCCAAATCGCGGTCCAGTTCCGAAGGCGGGCTGGTTGTGGCGGGAACATGGCATGCGAGCCTCGAGAACCGGTTCGTGAAGGGGTTGTACTTGAGAAAATGGCGTTCGGGATCGCGTTCGTGACCATTGGCGCAGTAGACCATGCCGGTCTCCTCGTCGATGAGGAATGCCCGTACGTACCACGCCATGCCGTCGGGCAGGTACCCCGCCCAAAGCGTCCGCTGGGCGTTGACGTCCCAGGCGAGAAACTCCGAGAACATGCCCACGGCGTAGAGGATGCCGCGTTTTGTGTCCAAACGGTGAAACGGCCACGAGGCCCGTTTCAGGGGCACCCCGTAATCGACGCAGTCGCCCGTCAGCGGGTCGCAGCTCATGATGTGACCGCCCGAATAGCCGCTCGCGTAATCTTCCTCGTCCGGCTCGGGGTATTTGGCCCAGTACGTGCAGAACCATAGGTGTGGGCGTTGAGTACGCGAAGTCTGGTAAAGATCGAGCCACCCGTGAACCTTGCCGTCCGTGAAGGTGGAAAGGCCACGGCCGAGGGCCCGGTTGATTTCGGGAAGACAGCGGACCGTTTTCGCAGCCGGATCATATTCGACCGGGTAGATATGACCGCCGTACTTTCCATGGTCGGCGATGCAGGAGTAGAACCGGCCGGTACGGCTGTCGAAGGTTGCCTGCGACCAGCATGCCCACGGCCCCGCCTCATTCGATTTTTCGGATCGGGACGCTACCGGCGACGCGCTGAAAAACATGGGGTCGGCGGGGATGACGGCAAAATCAACCCGCGGCGGCTCGCTGGCAATCACGTACTCCGGGCCGGCACGCTCCGTGAACCCCGGCGGCGGTTTGAGCATGCGCCGGGTCCGGTCCGTGACCGCCTTGCCCGTATACAAGAGCGCCGCGGTGTCGAGACGTTCGGCCACGCGTTTTCTCTCCGCCTCTTCCGGACGCAACACCACGGGCGAATCGTCCGCCGGGCCGGTCTGAGCAAGTGTGTCCGGCGTGTCGCCCCGATTGGGCAGAACGGCATTCCCAGGCGCGTCAGATGAAGCGCTTGCGGCAAACGTCGAGAATATAACGACGGTGCAGAACGCCGGGTAAAAACGGATGTCATTCACAGCCACCTCCCGAGACCGCAGCGGCAGGTCCGCGGCAGTCCGCGCACGCCCTCTCTGGCACAGTCAGGGTAGCGTAAAGCGGCCTCGCACTGTCAAAAAACGGCCGGACTCCCGGAGTCTGCCCTGCCGTCGCCTGCGAAACACAGGATACTGCCAGGAGTTCACAGGGCGGCCACGAGTTCGGCGATGGCCGGGTAGGCGCCGGCAGCGTCGGCGAGGTCCTGCCTGAGGAGACGCATCCCTTCCGGGATGTGTTTTCGGAAGTACGGTTTCCCCCGCACGGTGGCCAGAAAGCCGTACGCGCCCAGCGCCTGCATGTGGCGCTGGAGACGGCAGATGAGAAGCGCGTCGAGGAAGGCGGGCGTTGAGAAAGCCCCCGCTTCGCGGTCCGCACGCAGGGCGATGTAATGCGCCAGGAGGCGTTCGCGCATGGCGTCGTCGAGGCGGTAATAGGGGTCCCAGAGCACGGCGGCGATGTCGTAGGCGGCGGGGGCCATGCGCGCGCCCTGGTAGTCGATGAAGCGGGGCACGCCACGGGCAATCATGATGTTCTGGGACTGGAAATCCCGATGGATGATGGATTTGGGGAGTGCGTCGGCCTGGCGCGCCAGACGGTCGAACTCGCGGTTGAGGGCATCGCGGTCAGCCGGGTGTCGCCCGAGGAGGCCCTCAACAAAGCGTTCCAGGAAATAGGCGGTTTCCCAGCGGAAATAGTCGAAATCGAAAAGCCGGGTGGCGAGCAGTTCGCACTCCTGGACATGGCGGGATGCATCGACATGGAGCGAAATCACGCGCGTGAGAACGAGCCGGTAAAGCGCCTCGACCTCGTCCGCCGTGCGCGGAAACTGGAGGTAATTGTACAGCGACAGATCGCCGAGGTCTTCAAACTCCGCGCGTCTGGCGTGAGGCTCGTGGCGCAGCAGGTGCGGCACGGGGACATTGTGCCGGGCAAAAAACGCGGAATACGCCATGTGGCGCTCGTAATCGGCCTCGTCGGGCGGACAGACCATGCGGACGACGGTTCCCCCGGCTTCCCGGAATCGATAGTAGCGGCGGCCGGAACCGCCCACGCCGATGGGTATGCCGTGCTCGGTGACGGGATGGCCGAGAAATTCCGGTTCGTCCATCGCCACGTGGAAGCCGTTGCCCACAATGGCATTCTCACACCGTTCGCCGGCGGGAATCCTGGTACCGGGAACGAGGATGCAATTGCGCAATGCCGCGCCGTCGCCAAGCGTGCACCTGTCCTCGATGACGACGTAGCCGTCCAGTTCGATGTGGCTTCCCTGAACGTCCCGGGCGGCGTAAATCCATTCGCCATCGCGGCGGAGCGTATCGACCAGGGCAGCCGCATACGAGGCCGGAGTGCCGATATCGTGCCACAGGCGGCCGGTAGCATCGAAGCAGCCGACGGTGCGTCCTGCCCGGATGGCGTCCAGCCAGGCGTCCACCACATTCGAGGCGCCATGGGGCAGGAAGTCGAGAAACTCCGGGTCGTATACGGCAATGCCCGTGAAGGCCAGGATACGGGCCGCGCCGGACGCCGCCACGACCTCGCCCACGCCCACGACCCGGCCGGCAGGATCCACGGCAACCTTGTTGAACGCGGGGAAATCGTGGAGGGCCAGGGTGACGATGTTGCCGGAGGCTCTGTGCGCCCGGACGAGGGCGTCGAGGTCGATGTCGGTCAGAATGTCGGGGTTATGAACAATGAACGCGGTTTCGCGGAGGAATGGCTCGGCATTTTTGAGCGCGCCTCCGGTACCGAGCAGCGAGTCTTCAGTGAAAAAACAGGCGCGCTCCCGGTACGGAGAGGTCTTGACCCACGAGACGATGGCGTCCGGTTTATGGAACAGATTGAGGCCGATGCGGTCGACGCCCAAGACCGCCAGGCGGTCGAGGGTCCTCGACAACAGGGGCTGCCCCAGGACCGGCAGCAGGGATTTTGGGGTGTGCAGGGTAATGGGACGCAGGCGTTCCCCGATACCGGCGGCGGGTACGAATGCATTCAGGTTTGGCGACACGAAAGACGGCCCTCCTCGGATTTCGGCAAATCATCGCACAGTTGCGGGATGGATTGGAACCGGCTGTTCCTTGAGGGCGGCGTCAGCGGCGCGGCGCCCCGGAATGGCCCGGCTCAGCGGATTGCCACAGGGACGCGCGCGTTTCCGCGACAATGAGCCCGCTGAGGAAGATCAGGGAGATCAGATTAGGGATGGCCATGCACGCGTTCGCGATATCGGCGAATGACCACACGACGCGCAAGGTGGTGACCGAGCCAATCATGACAAAGGCGACCCAGAGTACGCGATAGGGAATGATGGCCCGCGATCCCAGGAGGTATTCGGCGGCCTTCTCGCCGTAATAGGACCAGCCGAGGATGGTAGAGAAGACAAACGTCAGGAGACCGCCCGTAAGTACGACGCCGCCGAGCACCCCGAAATCACCGAACGCGGCTTTGGTGAGGGCGGCGCCATCGTGCACCCCGGATTGCCATTCACCGGAGTTCACGAGCACCAGCCCGGTCATGGCGCACACCACGACGGTGTCCCAGAACGTGCCGGAGGAAGAGACCAGGGCCTGGCGCACAGGCGTGTTGGTCTGCGCGGCCGCGGCGACGATCGGGGCGCTGCCCAGCCCGGATTCGTTGGAGAACAGGCCCCGCGCTGCTCCATAGCGAATGGCCTCTTTCATGGTGGCGCCGAGGAACCCGCCGAGCGCAGCCTGCCCCGTGAACGCGCTGGTGAGGATCAGGGTGACGGTCTGGGGAAGCGTGGACGCATTCATGATCAGGAGGACGAGACAGCCGGCCACATAGACAATGGCCATGAAGGGGACCAGGGCCTGGCACACGCGGGCGATGGAGCGGATGCCCCCGAGGATCACCACCGCGGTCAGGAGCGTCATGAGCGCGCCGGTAATCCACGGGGAGATGTGGAAGGTATCCCGAACCAGTTCGGCGATGGAGTTGGCCTGAACCATGTTCCCGATGCCAAAGGCGGCAATGGCGGTGAAGAAGGCAAACAGAACGCCGAGCCATTTAAGGTTCATGCCGCGTTCGAGCACATACATGGGCCCGCCGGCCATCTGTCCATTGGCGCACGTCACACGGTACTTGACGGCCAGCAAGGCTTCGCTGTACTTGGTGGCGATGCCGAAAACGCCCGTGAGCCACATCCAGAACACGGCCCCGGGCCCTCCGGCGGCAATGGCCGTGGCGACGCCGACAATGTTTCCCGTGCCGATCGTGGCGGCCAGCGCGGTCGTGAGCGCGCCAAAATGGCTGATGTCTCCGTCGCCCTCGGAGGTGCGCATCAGAGAGAGGCGAATCGCCTGGGGAAGGTACCGCTGAATGAAGCGGAGGCGGATGGTGAGGTAGACATGCGTGCCCAGGAGCAGGACGATGAGGGGCCAGCCCCACATGAATCCGCTCGCCGCATCCAACAGTTTCTCGATGGATTCCATACGCTTCATCCCCATTGCGTGTGCGACAAAGGTGCACGGTTCGACGGCCGGAGCGATTGGCCTTGGTCGCGGAAAGAGCAGTCAGAGAAACCGGGCCGCTGGCAGTGCTTCTATCACAGCCCGCACCACAGCGTCAAGATTAAAGGGAAGATAGCGCGGATTCTGGCTGAGGGGATCGCGGCAGTCCCGCCTGCCCTCAATGCCGCGGGATTGATGGATCGGGCGTGTACGCGACAATCCCGATGCCGGCGCTTATACAGGGCGAGGCCTGCTTGAGCCGGAAATCCCCCCTGGCCGGGTCTTCGAACAGGGGATCCGCCCAGATCGAGTGCGGGTCCTTGCCGCTCTCCGCCTGATACGCGGCGAATTGCGAGGCGTCGTACGCCCGGTCGCCAAAGAGAAACGACGTGCCTTTTGTCTGGAACCAGCAATTGTTGTCCAGGATGACGGTCGCGACGTCCTCGTGGCTCCAAGCTGCCATGTCGAGCAGGAACTGGGTTGATTCGAAGAAGATGTTGTTGCGAATGAACACATTGCTCAAGCGGGCCTCGGTGCGGCGCATGCCCACGTTTCGTCCGTGCGGGTCAGCGCGCTGGGCATGGCCCCAGCCGTACCCGGCGAACGCGCAGATGTTGTTCTCGAAATAGATGTCGTGCGTGGAGGACGATTCCGGCCGGCTCCAGTATTCATAGAGCCATTCGCAGTTCCATACGACGTTGTTCCGGTAGTGGATGTTGTACTGTTTTGCCTCGGGCTCGCCGCTCTGGTTGCTCAGGCCGGTGTCGTAGATCTCCCAGATCCGGCAGCCCTCGACCAGGTTGTCGTATGCGGGTCCCCAGAACTCGACGGCATTGCCGAACCGGACGATGCGATCGCCCATTCTCAGTTCGCCGCCGCCGATGTAGGAAAAGTCGCAATTCCGCACGATGATGTCATGCGTGCTTCCGCCGCCGATGCCATGCGCGGCGCCGTATTTGAGGGCCAGGTTTTCGTAGGTAATGTGGTGACATCTGCCCTGTTCAATGATATGCCGGTTCACGGCGCACTCGATGTCCGAGTAGCGGCTGGCCGGGTTGCCGACGCTGTACAGATAGAGCCGCCACGTGGTCTTGTCAAAGCAGAATTCGCCCTGCGCATCGAGATCCGCGCGGTTCCAGACCTTGACCCCCACGGAGGCTTCCTGATCAAAGACGATGTTGCCGGCGTCGTTCTGGAAGAAATCGCCTTCACACTCGACAAAGCTCAGCGAGTCGAGCCAGAGCGTTGCTCCGGCGGGAAGGGACTCCCCGAGGAAGAACGTCAAGCGGGCGTCGGCTGATGTTTCGGACGCCGCGTACCAGACACGGTGACTGGACCACTCGGGCCCCACCGGCGCGGGGACGGAAGGCGCGGGACGGCCGTAGTTTGACCACGGCGCGCCGCGTTGCATCAGCGTGGGAGGTGCAAGATTGACCGGCACGTCGCAGCGGGCGCGAAACGACAGCTGGTACAACGCGTGGCGCACGATGGGAATGCCGACGGCATAGAGTTGCGCGTGTGTCCCGAGCCTGCCCCCCTGGACGCAACGAAATTTCAGTGACGCCGGCGCGGAATCGAAGACGGACGTGTCGCGGGCGGCCTCCACGGTCGCGCCCTCCTCTGTATGGGTGGTCCAGGATGCGAGACCCTCATCAAACGAGCCATTGGGGAGCAACTCGACGTGGCCGGGTTCGGGCTCGGTTGTCGCCCAGATGTTGTCGCCCATATCTTCCCAGTCGGCGGGCGCGTTCTTCTCCAGCGAACCCATCAGGAGGGGTTTGGGGCCCTGGCCGTAAGCGCCGTACGTGATCTGCGCGCCGGGCCCGCCGCTCTGGGGATGGAGCCGGCCGCGCCATTGGCCGCCGCGCTCGAACAGCACGCTATCACCGGGCTGCAAGGTAGCTTCGCACACGCGGTTGAGAGAGGCCCACGCGGCACCCGGCGACTCACCGGTGGCGCTGTCTGAGCCCGCGTTGGAGACATAATAGACCGCACCCTGGGCCGTACAGGCCATGAGGATTGCGGCCGCGCAAAACACCATCAAGCCGCGCGGCAGGATCTTCGCGGCGCAGGCGGTTTCATGTTCGACATCCGATACGGTATTCATGCCGTTCCATCTCTCCGTTTGACACCTATGAAGAATAACGTCCCGTCTCCATCTCACGAACGTGCAACCCGGCGGGCGTCACGCGCACATGCAGAAACCCGAGGGGGGCACGTCCGGCGTTCCAGCAGCAGGAAGACACGTTGAAGCAGCGCGTCGCGCCGATGCGGTATTCTTCCGTGGCCCGGTGCAGGTGCCCGAAGAACATGGCTTGGGGCGTGTGCCTTGTCACCAAATCACAGAACCAGCGCGAGTCATTGCGGCTGAGGTACATGTTCCGGTCGGCGCCGTCGCGTTCCGGGGGAATGTGGGCGAACAGGATCACCGGTTCGGGCTGGGTCAGTTCCTGCTCGAGCCATTCGCACTGCCCTGCGGGCGCGATAAGCTCCGAACACCAATGGCCGACATGGTCGCCGCCGCTTCCCGCATCGCACGCGGCGACAAACCGGACGCCTTTGTGCACAAAACTGTAGTAATCGGATTCCTGGCCGTCCCGCTCGAACCCCCGGCCGAACACCTGCCGGAGCTGGTCTCTCTTTTCGCGGGAAGACTCGTGATTCCCGGCAACGGCATAGATTGGAATGGGCCATTGGGCCTCGTGTTCGAGGAGCGCCCAGGGATGGACATCGCCGGCAAGCAGGAGAAACTCCGGACGTTCGGCAAGGTCGAGCTGTTGCATCTGCTCGAGGCAGCGCATGAGCTTCGCCACTCCGTCTCCCAGGGCCTCGATGCCCTCTTTTGCGGGTTCA
>JAAYAQ010000386.1 GCA_012719295.1 Candidatus Hydrogenedentota bacterium
GGTTTCAGGCGCGACACCGCGTGTTCGTACATCTCCTTCGAGATCTCCTGGTACGGCGCCTGGGCATACTGATGATCGACCAGCGGCAGGAAACTGATGGATTTCAGCCGCGTCTCGTAGAGCTCGAGAATCTTGGGGATGTCCCGCGCCTCTTCTTTCCGGAAGGTGATCGTGGCGCTGACCTGGTTGTCCGCCCAGTAATACTGCATCTGGGCCACGTTTTCGACCTGTTCCCAGACCGAGACGTCGTTCTTCGACCGGTCGAAGTTCTCCGTCCTCACCGGGAAATACACCACCCACGTATTGTCGCCGTAGACCGATTCCTCGATGTGATACCCGGCGTTACGCAGCGGCTCGACCAGCTTGCTCGTCTTGTCGATGCGCATCGCGCGAAGATAGTACTCGGAATGCGCGTAATGGATGCCCGGCGTCACGCCCGGCAACAGCGACACCGTGCCGCTGGGTTTGATGCTGGTCTTCTTGATGCTCTCCGGCACGCACAACCACTGTGCGTAAATGCGGTCCAGGTTGCAGACGTATTTGTACCCCTCGTCGCACCAGTTGAAATGCGTGCGGCGCCCGTGGCGCTCGAACGATTCGATGATGCCGGACTGCGACAGGCCGATGCGGCGGTTGCGCAACATGATCGCGTTGGTGCGTTCGTTGTGCGTCGGCACCAGCGTCACCGTCTTGGCGTACAGGTAGGCGAATTTCAGCGTGCGCTTGTAGTCTTCCAGCGTTTCGTGGCGCGACGGGAACGTCTCCACCAGATTGCAGATCTCGTACGATTCAAGACTCTGCTCGGCGCAGGGATTCGTGCCCGCCACCTTGGCGTCGCGCCACGTCTCGCCGTCCTTGAGCCGGCCATACGCTTGCGCGTTGTGAAGCCAGAAGTACCCGGGCTCGCCGTTCTTCGCGGTCTGTGTGCCCAGCCCTTCGTAGTCCATCCCCAGTTGCGCCGAAATACTGTTGTTCGAGGCCCACCGCCAGTTCCGCAGTTCCTCGGGAAACAGCTCCGGATCCTTCAGCTTGAGGTAGGCTTCGTCGCAGGGATCGCCCAGCGCCAGCTCGGCCGTGCGCCGCACCCCGCCCGAAACAACGCATTTCCCGATCACGTTCATCAGATCGGTGATATCGGTCGACGTAATGCGCTCGCCGATCCGCCGCGCCAGCACCTTGTCCGCGTTCGACACGCCGTCCATGAGCGGCCCGGGGCCCGGCGCAATGCCGCCGAACGTGCGGATCGGAGACCCCTGCGGACGCACCCGGGAATAGTCGATCCGCACGGGGCGCTTGCATTTGCCCGCATACGAATTGAGGATGACGCGGACCAGTTCCACCCACCCTTCCTTGCTGTCCTCGACCACATGGACGCAGTCCGGATCCACCTCGGGCTGCTGCACGACCAGTTTGCCCGCGCCCTTGGTGTCGAAGGCCACGCCCGTCCCCAGCATCGACATGTCCATCAGAAAACAGAACGGTTCCGAAAACTCGAAATCGATCTCTTCCGTCGACACAAACGCGCAGTTGTTCAGCGCCGCCGACCCGCGCTGGTAGATGTAGTCCGTGCCCATCATCCAGAGGCCGCGCCCGGGCGGCAGGAATTTGAAGTCCCACATCAGCCGGAACATCTCCTGGGCCGACCGCTGGGCCTTCTGTTTGTCCCAGGGCAATTTGAGATTCCGGCAATGCGTCAACTGGATGGTGTAGCACCCTTCGACGACCCGCCGGCACGTTTCCCAGTACTCTTCCGTGCGTTCCGGCTCACCGGGCACAGGACGGGCATACGTGCGTTTGTAGGTCACGTAACCGAGCGGCCCCCAGTCCGGCTGCCGTCCCGTGTACTGCGCCAGAAACTGCGGGTCGAGTTCAAACCGTTCCTTTACCTCGAATAACATGTCCCCTGATTCCTCTTTGCGCTACACCTTCCGATGGGACGTCTTGACCCAGGGAAGGCCCTCCACCATTTCGACCGTGTAATCCCCGAACACGTTCGGATACCGTCCTTTGACTGCGTCATACACCTTTCCGAACACCAGGCGCAGCTCCTCTTCCGCGTCCGGCGCGGTGCGGATTTCGATCACGTGGCGCAAGGTGCGGAAGTTGCACGACCACCCGACCGTCGTCGCCAGGCCCAGAGGCGCAATTCGCCGGAAGGCCGAGGTGAGCTGTTTCTTGACCGCGAATTTTTCTTCCTGATCGATGGCGAACGCGTCGGCCAGTTCGCGCTGCACCTGCTCCAGTTGTTCCATCGTGCGGCAGAAAATCTCGAGGCCCCGTTCGTCCTCGCGAATCTGTGTGGGCACATACGCCGACAAGCGGCCCAGCCGAACGTAGCGCAACGATTCCTGGGAAATCGCCGTGCCCGCGCGATGCCGCACCAGCTCGTGCGTGAACACCCGGCTGACGTCCGCGAACACGAAATTCAGCACCGCATGTTCGAGCACGCTGCCGTGACCGACCTCGAGAATGTGGCCAAGGTAGGTGTCGTTACCCTTCCGCACCCGCGTGACATTGGGATTCAGGCCCGGCTCGAAAGACCGGTAACACAGGCGGCCATACACCTCGCACAAGTGCTCGGCATCGCTCGGAGCATCGGTAGACCACGCCGGCGCGCCCGCATGCTCGAGATACGCCCGCAACCCCTCCTCCACGAGCCGCGTTTCTCCAACGAGAAACACCCTGGGTTCCACCAATTCCATAGAATTACTGCCTCTTTCCGGATTTCACCAACAAATGCAACTAATTGAAAATAAATAACTTAAATGAACCCATCCGCGCGGTGGGGCCCGCCCCCGCGATGTCCGCACTCCCCTTCCCGCAGCCTTGCATTATAGGAGGGCACGACGGCAATGTCCATGGCGCTCCGTTGACCGCTGTTTGCCGTCCCGGCATCGATCCACACGCGGCGCGCGAGGCCTTCCTCCCCCCGGGGCCGGGACGGACTCCGCGAACACAGGCCGTCCCGCAAAACACAATTCGTCTCCACAGAAAACCCCTGTGATTCTGGCAGCAGTACTCCCCAAACACCCCCTGGGCGCATTCGCCAGCGGCCGGGCGCCGATCCCAACGTCGCCGGCACCCGGGATGCTCCCACGTCGCTATATGTGGTGCACTTTGCAGAACAATTACCCCATATAAAGTATTTCCGTTCTGCAGGGGAAGTGTCCCAAGGATTGCCCGATTTGTCAAGGCACGTGAAATCAGCCCGGGGTAGATACAAGCTTGACAATGGCTTACACACAAACGATCATTAGGGTGAACTGGAGAAGGCGGAGCACGCAGAAATCATGACCGAACGAAGACCCACGGCGGCCCTGGAAGACACCCCGGTCTTCCATCCGCTGATGCTCGCCATCTGCCCCATTCTGGGCCTGTATGCGTACAACGTGGGACACGTGCCGTGGACAGCCCTGATCCGGCCCGTACTGGTGGCCATCGTGTGCGCCCAGCTGCTGCAGATGCTGCTCTGGATTTGTCTGAGAGACAAGCACAAGGCCGGCATCCTGGCCTCGGTCCTCCTGCTCGCCCTGATGTGGGGATGGAGTCTTTTGGAGACGGGCATCGTGATGGCGTCCCGCAACCTCCAAACGCTGGAACCGCGGGTGGTCTACGGCGCGCTCGGCCTCCTGGTGCTCCTCCTGGCGCTCGGGGTGTATGTGCGGAACCGTGCGGACAAACGCCGCGCCCTCCTGATGGCCGGCCTCTTTTTGCTGATTGTGGTCATTGGCGCGCTGCTGGTCGCCCTCCTCCTCGACCGCATCTTCGGCACCGTCGCGTCGACGCTCATCCTGGCCTACCTGGGCGTCGTGGCCGCCGGTCTTGTCTATCTGGCCGTGTGGCGGCGCGATTTCAGGCCATGGACCCGCACCGCGAACTGGTTTGGTCTGATCCTCATCGCACTGTACGTGGCCCTGATCATCTATAGCGTTCCGCGTTCCGGGAAACTCCCGCCGCCCCCGCCGGAATCGCCCGTTCAGACCGCGCAGGCCGCCAGCGATTCTCCCGACATCTACTTCATCCTGCTCGAGGGCTATGCCCGGTGCGATGTCTTGCTCAAGCTGTATGGGCACAACGACCTCCCCGCGCTCGAGGCGCTCCAGGATCTGAACATGGCGGTGGACGGCACGGCGTTTGCCAATTATCCCTGGGAACTTCAGTCGGCCATCTCATTGCTCAACATGGACTACCTGGACCGGCTCGTGCCGCCGGACTCCCCCGACGACCTCGACATAGCGCGGTTCCACGGACTCTATCACCACAACCGGTTTTTCCAGACGCTGCACGACGCGGGCTACGAGATCCTGGCCTATTCGCCGGGAGTCCAGGCCATCGAACCCGGGCCGCTCGTGGATCGCTGCCTGACGCCGCCCCGCACGGCCTCCGAATTCGAGGTGGTCCTCCTGCAGGGCACCGCGTGCAAGCGGGCCCTGGAACTGCTCAGCTACGCGCGGGGCCGCGACACCCGTTCGTGGCAACTGGGGTTTCGCCGGGCGCGCGTCAACTACGTGTTCGACACCATGGGCCGCATCGCCGAAGAGAGCCACGAGCGGCCGCGCCTCGTGTTTGCGCACGTCACGGTTCCGGATCCCCCGTTCATCTTCGAGCGCAAGGGCGAACCGGCGGATCCGCGCATTCGAAGGACCCTCCAGGAACGCTATCTCGGCCAGCTGCACTATACGAGCACCCGGGTGGCGGACACGATCCAGCAGATCACGGAGCGCGCCACGCGGCCCGCGGTCATCCTGCTCATGTCCGCGCAGGGCCCCCGCATACACACCACCGAGAATGTTACCGAGCCGGAATCGCTGGCCGAGCATTTCGGCGTGCTGCTCAGCACGCGGTATCCTGACGAGGCGCCCGGCGCCGGGACGCCCTCCTCGAATAGCGTCAGCCTCGTCAACACGCTGCGGCACACGCTCAACCGGGTTTTGGGCGCCAACCTGCCTCTGCTGGAGGACCGGGCCCTGTTAACGCCCATGGAAACCCCGCTCCAGGCGAGGGAGGTCACGGTGCCTACGCTCGAGCATGTGGCCGCGCCCGCGCTTGAACCCCGCTGATGCCGGTGGTAGTGTGCGGCAGACGGGCAGGCCGCCGGCTACGGCAATATCCCGCCGTTCCCGGATGTTAGCGTACGCGAAGCCGCCGCTTCGCGACGGCCCGTCCGCATGCTACTATATTCGCGCCCATCCCTTTGAGTACGATAGGTTGCCGCGATAGCCGGGCGTTGACGTTCCCCCGAAGACGATCGTTGCGGGAGCGGTGGCGGTGCAGTGGGAGTACGGTGAGCAAGGTACTGAGAACGGACATATCCGTGCTGGAGCGCGTGGCTCAGGAAGAGCGGACGCTGCTGGCGGAGGTTGCCAGCGCCCGTTCCGAAGCCCAGAACACCATCGAGACGGCCCAGGCGGAGGCCCGGAAAATCCTTGAAGACAGCGACGCGGCGCTGGCCCGCGAACTCGCCGAATTGCGCCGGGCCGCCGAACGCGACGCGGCGCTCGACCGCAAAACCATCCACGACACGGCCGAGGCGAAACTGGCCCGGGCCCAGGCGCAAGCCCAGGCGCACGCGCGCCACGTCGTTGAAGACGTGCTGCACCAGATTCTTCCGGACGGCCGGGCGGAGGCCCCATGATAGCCCGGATGGCGCGCCTCGAGATCGTGTTCATGCGGCGGCGGCTGGCCGACATGGTGGCCTTTCTCCAGGACAAGGGCCTCATGCATCTCGAAGAGGTGCCCCTGGCCGTGGAGAATGCCCCCGGGTTCCTGCATCGCGTGCATCTGGATGACCAGCAGAAAGCCGAGCTGGAAAACCTCGAAGAGATCAACCGGACCCTCAAAGAGATTTCCCCCCTCCTTGCCCGGCGCGTCGATGACGCCAGCGTCGAAAAAGCCGCGAGCGCCTTGAACCAGGCCGGCCTGCCCGTCTGGACCCGCCTGGCCCGAAAGTGGAGCCGGGAACTTCGCTCGCTCACCCGCCGCCGCGTCAACATGGAAGACAACATCGCGGTCTTCAAACACTATCGCGACACCCTCCGCCTCATTGAAAGCATGCTCGGCGGAAATCAGGTCACCCTGGGCAAGAACGGCCGCGCCTTCATCCTCAAGGGCGACACCAACCTGATGCGCCGGCGGCTCCGGCGCCGCTTGCAGCGCGAGCTGGGGCTGCAAAGCCAGTTCATGGACAAAACCATGGACCGGAACGTGGTCCTGGGCCTCGTCCTCTATCCCGAAGACCGCAACGACACGGTGAGCCGCATTCTGCGCGATGAAGGCATCGAGATGATCGAGATGCCCGACAAACGCCTGCGCGGGAAATCCGTCCAGGACGTGGTGCGAAAAACCGAGGACTCCATCGCGGAACAGGCCGCCGAATTGAAAGACATCCAGAAGGAACTGGACGCGTTCAGCGCCGGCACCGGGCCGGACCTGGCCGCCCTCCGGCTCCTGGTGGCCAACAAGATGGAACAGCTGCGCGTTACCGGCAACTTCGCCCAGAGCGAGTTTGTGGCCGTTATTCAGGGCTGGGTGCCGGACAGCGACGCCGGCGCCCTCGAACAGGCGCTCACGGACCGATTCCCCGGCGAGGTCTGCGTCGGCAGGCTGCCGGTCGAACGCGTCGAGCGCAAACGCATTCCGGTGCTTCTCCGCAACCACCCGCTGCTCCAGCCGTTCGAGGTGCTCATGGGCCTGATGAAACCGCCCTCGTACGGCACCATGGATCCCAGCGCCCTCGTCGGCATCTTTTTCGTGCTCTTTTACGGGTATATCGTGGGCGATGTGGTCTACGGCGCGTTGATCCTGGCCCTGGCGCTGGGGATTCGCCGCTGGTTCGGCCGCAACCCGGTCATCCGGAACGTCACCACGGTCTACGTCTACGCAGCCCTCTCCACGATCGTCTTCGGCGTGCTGTTCGGCGAATACTGCGGCGATTTCGGCGTGCGCCTGGCGCCGTGGCTGCAGCCCGTGTGGTTCATGCGCCACCACGACACCCTGCGCCTGCTGCTGACCGCCGTGGCGTTCGGCGTCGTCCATGTCGTGCTCAGCCTCGTGTTGGCGATCTACAGCCACTGGTACGTGGGCGACCACAAACACGCGCTCGAAAAGACCGGCATGCTGCTGGGCCTGTTCGCGGTGGGCGTGGCCGTGGCCGGCCTGTCCGGGAAACTGCCCATCGGTGTCGAGGCGACCCTGGGACTGACCGGCCTGCTGCTGGGCGTGGCGCTGTTCCTGTTCATTAAGGTCGCGGGCGCCCTGGCGCCGGTTCACATCCTCGAGATCATCTCGCTCACGAGCAACGTGATGTCGTACAGCCGCCTCATGGCGCTCGGCATCGCGTCGGTGGCCATTGCCGACGTCGCCAACAGCCTGTCGCGGGGCGCGGAGGCCCTCTGGGTGGCCATCCCCCTGTTTGTGCTCATCCACCTCTTCAACATCGCGCTCAGCCTGTTCAGCCCGACATTGCATTCGCTGCGCCTGAATTACGTGGAGTTCCTGCCCAAGTTTTATTCGCCCGAGGGCAGAAGTTACAAACCGTTTAGGAAGGAGACACTATGGTAACCCGACGCGTCTGGAAAGCGCTCGCGCTCACGGGAGTTCTCACGGCCCTGTGGGCCGTGGCCGCTCCGGCGGCCTTTGCCGCGGAGGCCGGCGGCGGCGAAGCGGAACAGGAAATCACCATGCCGGTGGCCGTGCGCACGGTGGGGCTGGCGCTGGGTTCGGCAATCGCGGTCGCGGGAGCGGCCCTCGCCACGGCGCGCGTGCAGGCCGCCGTCGGCGCCGGCGGCACCGGCGCCCTGGTCGAGAAACCCGACCTCTTCGTGACCATCCTGGTGCTGATCGCCATCCCGGAGACCCTCATGGTGTTTGGCTTCGTGATCGCCATCCTTCTGTGGCAGTTGATCGGATAGTGAACGCCCCGGCCCGACATAGTGAACCCGCCGCGTCGCTCTACGACACCATGAAACACGAGGCCCGCGTGCGGTGCGAACTCGTCCGCGAAAAGGCCCGCGACGAAGCGCAGCGCATTGTCGCCGCAGCCCGGCAGACCGCCCAAGAGAAGCGCCAGCAGGCACTCGACGAAGGACGCCGCAGCGCCAACGCATACCGCGAGAACATCCGCCAGCGCGCCCAGTCCGAGGCCGGGCGCGCCACCATGACCATGCGCGAGCGGGTCGTGGACCGCATTCTCGACGAGGTGCACGAGGAACTGCGCGCCATCGCGCACGGACCCCGCTTCCCGGAGATCGTGTGCCGTCTTCTGGCGGAGGTCATGGAGGAAGCGCCCGGCGAAACCGTCGTGCTCGCGCCCCCGGCCCACACCGGCGCCTGCCGCCAATGGCTTGACGCGCACGGTAAGGCCGACGTGCCCGTCGAACCCGAAGACCGGCTCTGGGATGGAGTCGCCGTCACCGATGTCGCCCGTTCGTTCCGCCTGACCAATACCCTCACCAGCCGCTTCGAAAAGTGCCGCGCCGACGCCCGCAAAGCCGCCCTCCAACGGCTGTTTGGAGAACAGCCGTGAGGCATCGCGGGGAAAACGTGCGCGAGCACATCGTCTATATCGCCACCCGCGTGCGCGGCATGAAAAGCCGCCTCCTGTCGCGCGACGACCTCGAAGATCTGCTCGATCAGAAAGATGTCGACGCGCTCATTGAGGTGCTCCTGACGTCCGATTACAAAGAGGAAATGGCCCGGGCACTCGCCACCTCCAGCGACGCGGAGGCCATCGAAGAGGCCGTCTCGCGGCATCTCCTGCTGACGTTCCAGCAGCTTCTGACCGTCTCCGGCAACTGGTACCGGCCGTACACCGCCCTGTTTCTGGCCCGGTGGGACCTCAAGACCGTCAAACAGCTCCTCCGCCAGCGCCTGGCCCGCGACCGCGGCATCCCCGCCACCGGGTTTCCGGTCCCCGGCCCCTCCCTGGGCGTCGCGCTCGTGAAACATCTGGCCGGTCTGGAAACCCTCGACGCCCTGATACACGGCCTCGTGGCGTGGAACCGCGAGCTCTGCGCGTGCCTCTGGGGCGTGTACCGCGACGCGGGGGCTCAACCGGCCCTGCGCGCGATGGAAGATGCCCTGGACCGGGCCTATTTCGTGGACAATGTCCGGCGTCTCGCGCAGGACCCCGACGAAAACGCCCGCATCCTCTGCTCGATCCTGCGCATGAGCATCGACGGCATCAATCTGCACATCCTGCTGCACGACAAGGCCCACCAGGACGCCCACCAGGACTGGCTTCTGCCTGAAGGCGCCATGTCGAAGCGCGTGGCCGCCGAGATGATGGCCGCCGGAAGCGTCGAGGAAGCCGTGGCGCTTCTGGAATCGACCGTCTACCGCGACCTGCTCGAAGGCCTCTACGTCTTTCTCCAGACAGGCCGCTACTCCCCCATGCAGCGCATGTTCGAGCAACTCCTCGTGAGAGAGCTGCGGAGCCTGGCGCGCGTCCGCGTCATGACGCTCGCCCCGCTCATGCACTACGCCTGGCTGAAATACAACGAGGTCATCAACCTCCGTCTCATTGCGCGCGGGGAAATCCGGCAACTGGCCCGGGGGCGCATCCGCGAGGAGATGACCTATGCCTGAGGTTGTGGGTATCGCCGATGAGCATCTCGCCATCCTGCTCGCCCTTACCGGAATGCACGTCGAAGAGGTTCGCGATCCCGCCGCCGCCCAGGACATCCTCGACCGCCTCCTCGACAGCGATGCGCAGTTCGTCATCGTGCAGGAGAGTTTTCGCGAAGCCTTCTCGCCGTGGTTCAACGACCGCCTGCTGGCGCACCGCGGCCTGCCGCTCGTGGTGTATTGCCCCGCGTTCGATAAGGAAGACGCGGACGTCGACGCCTACCTCGCGTCGGTCATCCGGCCGGCGGTCGGGTATGAGATTCGTCTGGAGTAGAAGCATATGGCCCATTCCGAACATCCCATTGTAGGTAATCTCACGCTGATATCCGGGCCCATGGTGGCCGCCGGCGGCATGCTCGGCGTGACCATGGGCGAGATCGTCCGTGTCGGCAACGCGCGGCTCATGGGCGAGGTGATCCGCATCGACGGCGCCACGGCGTACGCCCAGGTCTTCGAGGATACCGGCGGCCTCTACGTCGGCGAGCCCGTCGAAGCGATGGGCGACGCCCTCTCGGTCGAGCTGGGCCCGGGACTTCTCGGCGGCACGTTCGACGGCATTCAGCGGCCCCTCGAATCCCTGCGGCAGGCGTCGGGCGATTTCATCGGGCGCGGTTTGACCTCGCACGCCCTCGACCGCCGCACGAAATGGCATCTTGTGCCGCGCGTGGCGCCCGGCGACGAACTGACGGGCGGCACGGTCCTCGGAACCGTCCGGGAAACGGCCGGCATCGAACACCGCATCCTCGCCCCGCCGCGGGCAGCCGGCCGCGTAAAACGGGTCGTGCCTGAGGGCGAGTACACCGTCACCGACACCATCGTCGAACTGGACGGCGGCGCCGCGCTGACCCTGATGCACCGGTGGCCGGTGAAACAGGCCCGTCCCGTGGCGCGCAAACTCCCCCCCGACCGGCCCTTTCTGACCGGGCAGCGGGTGCTCGACTGCCTCTTTCCCATCGCCCTGGGCGGCGCGGCCATCGTTCCGGGCGGGTTTGGCACCGGGAAAACGGTCGTCGAACAGACCCTGGCCAAGTTCTGCAATGCCGACGTGATCGTCTATGTCGGATGCGGCGAACGGGGAAACGAGATGGCCGACGTGCTCTCGGAATTCCCCGCGCTGAACGACCCCCGCACCGGCGAGTCCCTCATGAACCGTACCGTGCTCGTGGTCAATACCTCCAACATGCCCGTGGCGGCGCGCGACGCCTCCGTGTATACGGGCATCACCATCGCCGAGTACTACCGCGACCAGGGCTATGATGTCGCGGTGATGGCCGACAGCACCTCCCGGTGGGCCGAGGCCCTGCGCGAAATCTCCTCCCGCCTCGAAGAAATGCCCGGCGAAGAAGGCTATCCCACCTACTTGTCCGCGCGAGTCGCCGAATTCTACGAGCGGAGCGGCCGCGTCGTATGCGCCGGCGGCGAACGCGTGGGCTCGCTGACCCTGGTCGGCGCGGTATCGCCCCCCGGCGGCGACTTCTCCGAACCGGTCACACAGACCTCCCTGCGGGTGACGGGCGGGCTCTGGGCGCTCGATTCCGCGCTGGCCTACCGGCGCCACTATCCCGCCATCAACTGGAACCGCAGCTATTCGCTCTATTTTGCCGAGCTCGACGCCTGGTTCGATGAACATGCGCCGGCCGGCTGGATCCGCCAGCGCCAGACCGCCATGCAACTCATGCAGCGCGACGCCGAACTCCAGGAGGTCGTGCAACTCGTCGGGCCCGATGCGCTCCAGGACAACGAGCGCCTGATTCTCGAGATCTCGAAGATGATCCGGGAAGTCTTTCTCCAGCAGAATGCCTTCTCCGACAACGACGCCTTCTCCTCGCTCGAGAAAAGCGCGGGACTCCTCGAAGCCCTGCTCGCGTTCCACGACGCATGCCGCGAACAACTCGACCGCGAGGTCAGCCTGTCCCGCATCCTCGACCTGCCCATCCGCGAAGACCTCGCCCGCTTGCGCGACGTGCCCAACGAGGCGTTCGCCGAACGCACACGCCAGGTCATCGAGGCCATGAAAACCGCCCTCGCGGAATTGACCCCGAAAGGATGACGTCCATGCAGACGCACGAAGATCACCCCCGGCCCGCGCGCAACGACCTCGTCCACCGCGAATACTGGGATCTCACCTATGTCACCGGGCCGCTCGTGTTCCTGGGCAACGGAGAACGCTTCCCCACCGGCGCCATGCTCGACCTGGTGCTCGACTCCGGCGAACGCCGCCAGGGCCAGGTCCTCGAGGCCAGCCGCAGCCGCGCCGTCGTGCAGGTCCTCCAGGGCACGCACGGCATCGACGTCAAACGCACCGCCGTCTCCCTGCGCCAGGACGCCGCCCGCATCGCCGCGTCAAAAGATGTCATCGGCCGCCGCTTCAACGGCGTCGGCGACCCCATCGACGGGCTTCCGCCCCTCGTGGCCGACATCGAAATCGACATTGGCGGCGCCGCCATCAATCCCGTGTCCCGCGACAAGCCCAGCGATTTCATCGAAACCGGCATCTCCACCATCGACGGATTCAACACACTCGTCCGGGGACAGAAGCTGCCCATCTTCTTCGGGGCCGGCCTGCCCGCAAACGAACTGGCCAGCCTGATCGTCCGGCAGGCCGCCACCCAGAGCGACGCCGAGGAATTCGTCGTGGTGTTCGGCGCCATGGGCATTACCGAGCGCGAAGCGGCGTTCTTTCTCCGCTCGTTCGAAGAGGGCGGACGCGGGTCGCGCGTCGTCGCGTTCATCAACAAGGCCAGCGACCCCGCCATCGAGCGCCTGTTCACGCCCCGCTGCGCACTGACCATCGCCGAATACCTCGCGTTCCAGCACGACTGCCAGGTCCTGGTCGTCCTCTCCGACATGACGAATTACTGCGAAGCCCTGCGCCAGATCGCCAGCGCCCGCGAAGAAATCCCCGGGCGCCGAGGCTATCCCGGATACATGTATACCGACCTCGCCTCGATCTACGAGCGGGCCGGCCGGATCCGCGGCAAGACAGGCTCCGTTACCCAGATCCCCATGCTCTCCATGCCCGACGACGACATCACCCACCCCATCCCCGACCTGACCGGCTACATCACCGAGGGCCAGATCGTCATGAGCCGCGGCTTGCACCGCCGCGGCGTGTTCCCCCCCGTCGACGTCCTTCCCAGCCTGTCCCGCCTGATGAACAACGGCATCGGCGAGGGACTGACCCGGAAAGACCATCGTGAACTTGCCAACCAGCTCTACGCTTGCTATGCTCATGGCCGCGACATTCGCAAACTCATGTCGATCGTCGGCGAGGATGCCCTCACCGCGCTCGACCAGAAATACCTCCGGTTCGCGGAATCCTTCGAAGCCCAGATGGTCGGCCAGGGCCACACCCGCAGGGCCATCGGCGAGACGCTCGACCTGGGATGGCAACTCCTGAGCATCATCCCGAAAGAGGAGTTGACCCGCATCAATAAGGATCTGATCGACCGGTACTATTCGGAAATCATGGAGAACGGCGTTCCCTCGCCCTACATCTAGCCCATGAGCGCGGAACAGACAGCCCCAACACGGATGAACCTCCTGGCGAGACGGGCCCAGATTCGGCTCGCCTCCGACGGGATCGTTCTGCTCAAAGGAAAACGCGAAGCCCTGCTCAAGGAGCTGCTGGCGCGGGCCCGGAAACTCCGCGGGTTGCGCAACGAACTGCACCGGCGCGGCCGTGCCGCCGTCGCCTCGCTCGCCATCGCGCGCGCCGCCGCCGGCACCCCCGAAGTCCGGTCCACCGCCGCCGCCGGACACCGCCAGGTCCCCCTCTCCGTCACCACGGAGAAAGTCTGGGGCCTCGAACTCGCCGATACCGAACACGAACCCATCGTGCGAAGCCCCCGCGAACGGGCCATCGGCGTGCTGGCAACGCCGTCACACGTCCTGGATGCCGCCGAAACCGCCGAGGCCATGCTCGAACAACTGGTCGAGTGCGCGCCCATCGAACGCAACATCCAGGTGCTCGGCGACGAAGTGCGCAAAGTCAGCCGGCGTATCAACGCCCTCGACGACTACCTCCTGCCCCGGTTGCGCGACGATGTGCGCCAGATCAGCCGCGCGCTCGAGGAACGCGAACGCGAAGACGTCTTTCGCTTGAAACGAATCAAACAGAAGAAAGCCGCGGCACGACGCCACGCCGCTGGAGATGCATGAACCATGCTGTTAGGCGAGATCCTTCACCCCGAAGTCGTGAAAACCACGCTCGAAGCCGAGAACAAATACGAAGCCATCGACGAACTGGTCGACCTCCTCGTCGAAAGCCATGAGATCCCCGTCACTCTGCGCGACCACATCGTCGAGGTCGTCGTCGAACGCGAAAAATCCCTCAGCACCGGCATGGAACACGGCATCGCGCTCCCGCACGGCGCCACCGACGCCGTCGACGACATCATCGGCGCCCTGGGCATCTCGCGCCGCGGACTCCCCTTCGAAAGCCTCGATGGCCAGCCCGCCCACATCGTCATCCTGCTCGTCCTGCCCAAAAACAAGTTTCAGGCCCACGTGCGCACCCTCGGCGGCATCGCGCACCTCATGAGCAACGCCAACCTCCGGCAGGCCCTCAAAAACGCCCCCGACAGCCAGACCGTACTCAGACTCATCGAGGAAGAAGAAGACCGCGTCCCCTGGCGATAAACCGGCGCCCCGCCGGTCATCCGAACGGGGACACGTTGTCGCGCCGTGTGCGAATTGAGTCCCGAAGGGACGAAAGAAAATAGCCCCGGGTTTCAACCCGGGGATTAACGTCGCGCCCAGATCGAGTCCCGTAGGGACGACAGAGTCCGGATTAGCTCCCAGATGCATCTGGGATCACATTCGATCCCGTGCCA